>NZ_AP017902.1:300000-600000 GCF_002356075.1 Mycoplasmopsis bovigenitalium
AGATGCCGCATGGCATTTACGGAAAAGACGCCTTAAAGCGTCGCTGGGGGAGCGGGGTGCGCAACATTAGCTAGTTGGTGAGGTAACGGCCCACCAAGGCGATGATGTTTAGCGGGGTTGAGAGACTGATCCGCCACACTGGGACTGAGATACGGCCCAGACTCCTACGGGAGGCAGCAGTAGGGAATATTCCACAATGGACGAAAGTCTGATGGAGCGACACAGCGTGCAGGATGAAGGCCCTATGGGTTGTAAACTGCTGTGGTAAGGGAATAAAAAATAGTGTAGGAAATGCCACTATATTGAATGTACCTTATTAGAAAGCAACGGCTAACTATGTGCCAGCAGCCGCGGTAATACATAGGTTGCAAGCGTTATCCGGAATTATTGGGCGTAAAGCGTCTGTAGGTTGTTTGTTAAGTCTGGCGTTAAATTTTGGGGCTCAACCCCAAACCGCGTTGGATACTGGCAAACTAGAGTTATGTAGAGGTTAGCGGAATTCCTTGTGAAGCGGTGAAATGCGTAGATATAAGGAAGAACACCAACATGGCGAAGGCAGCTAACTGGACATACACTGACACTGAGAGACGAAAGCGTGGGGAGCAAACAGGATTAGATACCCTGGTAGTCCACGCCCTAAACGTTGATCATTAGCTGATGGGGAACTCATCGGCGCAGCTAACGCATTAAATGATCCGCCTGAGTAGTACGTTCGCAAGAATAAAACTTAAAGGAATTGACGGGGACCCGCACAAGCGGTGGAGCATGTGGTTTAATTTGAAGATACGCGTAGAACCTTACCCACTCTTGACATCTTCTGCAAAGCTATAGAGATATAGTGGAGGTTAACAGAATGACAGATGGTGCATGGTTGTCGTCAGCTCGTGTCGTGAGATGTTCGGTTAAGTCCTGCAACGAGCGCAACCCTTATCCTTAGTTACTAACATTCAGTTGAGCACTCTAGGGAGACTGCCCGAGTAATCGGGAGGAAGGTGGGGACGACGTCAAATCATCATGCCTCTTACGAGTGGGGCCACACACGTGCTACAATGGCCGGTACAAAGTGAAGCAACCTGGTGACAGTGAGCAAACCACAAAAAGCCGGTCTCAGTTCGGATTGGAGTCTGCAACTCGACTCCATGAAGTCGGAATCGCTAGTAATCGTAGATCAGCTACGCTACGGTGAATACGTTCTCGGGTCTTGTACACACCGCCCGTCAAACCATGGGAGCTGGTAATGCCCGAAGTCGGTTTATTAACAAACTGCCTAAGGCAGGACTGGCGACTGGGGTTAAGTCGTAACAAGGTATCCCTACGAGAACGTGGGGATGGATTACCTCCTTTCTACGGAGTACAAAGCTAATTTAATTAGCATTAACCTTATTTTTCAGACCTACTATTATTATTTATCGTCATGGCTTGGTTAGGTCCCAAGTGTATATCTAGTTTTGAGAGAACAATTCTCTCAATTGTTCTTTGAAAACTGAATAGTAAATATTTTAAAATATTACAACGACATCAAAAAATGAATAAATTTGGTTTATTCGTATTGATTCATCGAGTAATCATATTAATAATATGATTCATTGAAATGTCTTAAAATACACATCATAACAATAGGAAATCTTAATTTAATAAATTAAGGACATACTTTTAAATAAGTAAGAGTTTGTGGTGGATGCCTTGGGTCTGGAAGTCGATGAAGGACGTGATTACCTGCGATAAGCCTCGTGGAGCTGGATATAAGCTACGAAACGGGGATTTCCGAATGGGGAAACCTAACTAGGGTAATGCCTAGTTGCCTTCTTGTGAATACATAGCAAGTCGAGCGAGACACCATGTGAACTGAAACATCTTAGTAGCATGAGGAACAGAAAATAAATAATGATTTCTTTAGTAGCGGCGAGCGAATGAGAAACAGCCCAAACCACTTTAAAGTGGGGTTGTAGGACAGTCTATATAGAGTTACAAAATTTAATGATAGCAGAAACATTTGGGAAAATGTAGCATAGAGGGTGATACTCCTGTACGCGAAATCATTAAATCTCTTGACTGTATCCTGAGTAGGGCGGGGCACGTGAAACCCTGTCTGAATCCGCCGGGACCACCCGGTAAGGCTAAATACTAACCAGACACCGATAGTGAACTAGTACCGTGAGGGAAAGGTGAAAAGAACCCCGAGAGGGGAGTGAAATAGATTCTGAAACCACTTACTTACAATTAGTCAGAGCCCATTTAAGGGTGATGGCGTACATCTTGCAGTATGGACCGGCGAGTTATGTTATCATGCAAGGTTAAGCGGAAAAAAGCGGAGCCGTAGAGAAATCGAGTCTTAATAGGGCGTTAAGTATGATGGCATACACCCGAAACCAGGTGATCTATTCATGAGCAGGCTGAAGCTTGGATAACACCAAGTGGAGGGCCGAACCGTAGTACGCTGAAAAGTGCCCGGATGACTTGTGAATAGCGGAGAAATTCCAATCGAACTTGGAGATAGCTGGTTCTCCTCGAAATAGCTTTAGGGCTAGCGTGTGGTGTTAAGTAATGGTGGTAAAGCACTGAATGTGGAATGGCCGCGCCTAGCGGTACTGACTATAATCAAACTCTGAATACCATTATGGATTGCCATGCAGTCGGAACCGGGGTGCTAACGTCCCGGCTCGCGAGGGAAACAACCCAGATCGTCGGCTAAGGTCCCAAATTCGTGTTAAGTGAGAAAGGTTGTGGGGTTTCATAAACAACTAGGAAGTTGGCTTAGAAGCAGCCATCTTTTAAAGAGTGCGTAATAGCTCACTAGTCAAGAGACCCTGCGCCAACAATTTAACGGGACTAAAACACGAAACCGAAGCCACGGGTACATTTATGTACGTTAGAGGAGCGTTCTTAGGGCGGTGAAGTCAGACCGTGAGGACTGGTGGAGCGCTAAGAAGTGAGAATGCCGGTATGAGTAACGATTCGTAGTGAGAATCTACGACGCCTATTGGGGAAGGTTTCCTGGGCAAGGTTCGTCCACCCAGGGTAAGTCAGGACCTAAGGCGAGGCGGAAACGCGTAGTCGATGGACAACAGGTTAATATTCCTGTACTTTCTATAATAGTGATGGAGTGACGGAGAAGGATAGGCTTACCTCTTACTGGATTGAGGGGCAAATAGTTACTGGGAATTGTAGTAAAATGCGCAATTCATTAACCGGAAGCTATGACGCATAGGCTTTAGCTGAATTAGTTGATTTCATACTTCCTAGAAAAGCTTCTAAACTTAATATTATGGAAACCTGTACCGAGAACGGACACACGTCCCCAAGATGAGTATTCTAAGGCGAGCGAGAAAACTAGTGTTAAGGAACTCTGCAAAATGACCCCGCAAGTTCGCAAGAAGGGGTGCTCACGCAAGTGAGCCACAGAAAATTATGAGGGGCAACTGTTTATCAAAAACACAGCTCTCTGCTAAACCGCAAGGTGATGTATAGGGGGTGAAGCCTGCCCAGTGCCCGAAGGTTAAGTGGATGCGTTAGCTTATGCGAAGCGTTGAAATGAAGCCCGGGTGAACGGCGGCCGTAACTATAACGGTCCTAAGGTAGCGAAATTCCTTGTCGGCTAAATACTGACCTGCACGAAAGGCGCAATGATCTCTCAACTGTCTCAACACTAGACTCGGTGAAATTATGGTCCCAGTGAAAACGCTGGGTACCCGCATCAAGACGAAAAGACCCCATGGAGCTTTACTACAACTTCGTATTGAAATTTGGTCTAACATGTGTAGGATAGGTGGGAGACTTTGAAGCTAGGACGCTAGTTCTAGTGGAGTCAACCTTGAAATACCACCCTTGTTATATTGAGTTTCTTAACTTGCTACCCTGATCGGGTAGGAGGACAGTGCGTGGTGGGTAGTTTGACTGGGGCGGTCGCCTCCTAAAGAGTAACGGAGGCGTTCAAAGGTACACTCAATACGGTCAGAAACCGTATGCAGAGCGCAAAGGTAGAAGTGTGCTTGACTGTGAGACTTACAAGTCGAGCAGGTGCGAAAGCAGGACTTAGTGATCCGGCTGTACATTGTGGAATGGCAGTCGCTCAACGGATAAAAGTTACCCTGGGGATAACAGGCTTATCTTGCCCAAGAGATCACATCGACGGCAAGGTTTGGCACCTCGATGTCGGCTCATCGCATCCTGGAGCTGGAGTCGGTTCCAAGGGTTGGGCTGTTCGCCCATTAAAGCGGTACGCGAGCTGGGTTCAGAACGTCGTGAGACAGTTCGGTCCCTATCTGATGTGGGCGTTGGAATATTGATGAGAGCCGTTTTTAGTACGAGAGGACCGAAACGGACGTACCGCTGGTGTTCCAGTTGTTCCGCCAGGAGCATAGCTGGGTAGCTAAGTACGGAAAGGATAACCGCTGAAAGCATCTAAGTGGGAAGCCTCCTCAGAGATTAGTATTCCCTTGAGATTCCTTGAAGACTACAAGGTTGATAGGCTGGATGTGTAAGCATGGCGACATGTTGAGCTGACCAGTACTAATAAATCGATAGGTTTAAAAGTAATGTGTATTTAATACATTTCAATGAATTTAAAAATTACTATTCAGTTTTCAGAGAACACGCTGCTTAGGCAGTTTTTTATTGCTTTTTTCCCACGTTTCCCAGTTGACACCAAAATATAAGGGTTTTTAAGCCTTATATTTTTTTATAAAAAAATATATTTTATTATACTTTTATACTTACCCGAGTTTCCCAGTTTCAAATAATAAAAATAACGAATAAGCCTTATTTATAGTGCTTTTCGTTATTTTTATGCTATTTTTTAATTACAATTTTTTTAATAAGATCATATTCGCTTCAAATATCTTTTATTGTTTTCGAATCTTCTCTTTGTCTTTTAATGATTTCTTTTGTTTTTGAGTTGATATCAACTCTTTCTCTTAGTTTGGATAATATATTAATAAGTTTTTGTTCAGATAAATGGTCAATTACACCATAATCCTCATAAAACTTGTTTATCTTATAAGTAATAAGTTTTAATAAAACAAGTGATATAAAACATAATATTGAGTGTGCTATTATGTGTTCGTCTAGTCTCACATAAACCGGTCTAATTTGTAAAAAACTTTTTAATGCTCTAAAATTTGTTTCAATTTTTCATTGGTTCGCGTACTTTTCAATGATTTTTTCAGCAGAAATATTTGAAATATTTGTTTCATAAACATAGATACCATCAAATTCAGAATCTTTTGTGACTTTTTCAAAGTCTAATTCAAATTTAAACTTAGATATTTGTTTAAAGAATTTGCATTTTTTTGTACCCAACATTTTTGTTGAATCAACATAACCGCTTTTGTCTTGTTTTTTACGGAAATTATCAATCAAAATTCCGCGATCTTCTCTATCTTTTTTTGCTCTTGTTTTTGAATAAGTTACAATTCTTCTTCTTAATTTACCATTAAATCTTGTATTTTTTCAATTAGATTCATATTCTGTTTCTTTGTATCTAAATTCAGAATCTCCAATGTATCCTTCGCGATCTAAAATCCAATTTTTAAAATTCTGACTACCAGATTTTGCTCTATATGAGATTATAAAATTGTGTCCTCTTTGTTCTAAAAAACGGATATTTGCATTTGTACTCATCCCTCTATCAGCAATAATTGTTATATTTTTTATGCCAAATTTAGTTTCAAGTTCCAGTATAAATGGAATCATTGTTCTTGAATCACCTGTGTTTCCCTTGAAAACTTTCATGTAAATAGGAATACCATTTTTGTCGCACGCAAGACCAATCACAATCTGATCTTCTTTGAATTTGGCATCTTTAGAATACCCAGGAACCCTAAGTCCTTCGCGGCTAAAACTTTCAAAATACACTGTAGATGAATCAAAATAGATTTCATCTAATTTACTTTTTGTTTCCGATTCAACTAATTTATTTATTGAAAAAAGCAATTGGTCTTTGTTTTCGTGAACAATGTCTAAAAGTCTATAAAAGCTATTCTTAGAAGAAAAGATATTTGTTGAATATTCATCTGAATCATTAAATGAGTTGTATATACTTGTAGGATTAATAATTCTTTTAGCCACTAAGAAATTAAATATTTCATTCATATTTTTATGTCTTGTGGGTTTTAATTGTTTAAATATGTTGTGTTTTTCAATAAATTCACTTATTAATTCATTGCCAACGCAAATACTTGTATGTTGGATTTTTTCTTTTTCAATCGAGTGTAGAAGCGCATGTTTAACTTTATCTGGATTATCCTGTCTAGTGAAGTTTTTAAGTTTGTTTTTTATTATCTCGATTGCGTTTTCGTTAATTTCAAGTAGTTTTTCTACATTTCCTAAACTAAACCATCTTGTTGGATTTTTATTGAATCCGTTTGACCAGCCAACATATTTATATAAAACGCCCTTTTTATTTCCATGAACATTAAATAGCATCAAATCTTGTTTTTCCATATTCTTATTATATCATAAATGTAATTAAATGCAATTATAAAATTAAAAAATATGAAAAATTCCATACTATATATAGTATGGAGTGAAAAAAATAGTTAAATTAGATTAATTTATCGCTTAAAACTGGGAAACGCAGGAAACTAATTTCTGCAAAACTTATTCGTTTTTATTACAAACACTGCGACTAAAAAATTATTTTATTAGTTTGCACGCAAAAAATATGGTATTTTCATAAAATACCAGAAAATTTATAGCTTGCGGGCTATTTTTTTTTTTTTTTTTGCGCAAAGGTAAAATGTAAGAGATTAACTAAATAATAGATAAAAAATTCTTTTTCATATATTTATAAACCAATAAGGAGTAAGTTATGAGTAAATCTACAAAGCGGAGACTGTTTAATTGCGCAGTTCTTATCGCAAGCGGTAGCGCAGTTGGCGCTACTTCTGCAATTATTATTCAAAAAAATCATTTGCACCCAAGAGAAGTTAAAAAAATTAATGATGAGATAAAAGAGCAAATAATTCATGTTAATAACACCGGTGATAAACTTGACCAAAATAAAGGTTCTGTTTATTCATTAAAAAATGCTATTGATGAAGCTGAACAAAAATTAGCACAATTCAATCGAAAATTCAATGAATATGACAAAGAAGAATACGAAACTAACGATAAAATCAATAATGAAATTGATAATTTTAAAAATTCAATTAGCGAATTAAAAGCTAAAATTAAAAATTCTAAATTGCGTTATGAGCAAAATAAATCTGCATTTGATACTATGTACGATGAAGCAATGGAAACTTCAGATAAAGCCAAAAAACAATTAAAAGAAATCTATGAAATTGACAAGCCAAGACTTCAAGCAGCTGACATTAAATTAGAAACAGCAATTAAAAAAGTCGAGAATTCTAAACAAAAAGTTCAAAATTCTCAATCACACGTTGACAATTTATCAACTTTAAATGAAGAACTAAAACAAGCAATTGAAGAAGTTAAAAAACTAATTGAGGAATTAAAAAACGTTAATGAAGAACAAAAAAACAATAAATATTTACAAGCAATTAACAATGTAATTAATGAGTTAAATGACAAAATCAACAAATCTGCAAATCTTGGCAACAATATTAAAGAGATTGAAGATTTCATTGCTGATTTAGAAAAAAACATAACCAAAGCAAGTAGCACAGTAAAAATTGTTGAATCAGAAGAAGGCTTGAACGAGTCTGTTTTAGCAGCAAATGAACAACTTAAAGATATTATTTCAAAATCAGAGCAAGCACTAAAAAATGGTAAAACAAAATTAGAAGTTATTTCAAATAATATTGACAAAAAATTAAATGAATTAGAAACAAAAATTAATAAATCTAAACAAAAAATCGCAAATAGCACTGATTTTGATGAATTATCAAAAGAATTTGATAATTACAACACAACAAATGAATCAATAAAAGATTTAGAAATAAAAATTAAGGATGCAGAATACGACAAAGGTCTTAAACATATTTGACAATTAAAATTAAATAATGAAAATAATAAAGTTGCTTCATTAGATAAAATGAAAAGCATAATAACTAAAGTTTTAGAGGTAGCAAATAATCTTAACGAAGAACAAATTGAGCACTTTTCAGTAAAAATAACTTTAGCTAATACTCCGCAAGAATTAGCGAATATTCGTGATGAAATAAATCTAGCTAATAAAAAAGAACAATATAAAAAGTTTGTAAGAACATTGTCAAATCTTTCTAAAGATGAAATTAACGAATTGATTAGTAAAATCAATGAATCTAACGAATCTAACTTAGAAAAAATTAAAGAAGAATACTCAAAAATTAATGATGAAAAAGCCAAATTGATTGCAGAAATCAATACTTTTGACTTTAGTCATGAATATAAAAATCAATTAGATAATAATATCAAATCAAAAAACCTAAATGAGGCAAATTCATTCAAAGAAGAAATAAAACATATTAATAATTCTAAGACAAAAGTTAAAGAATTTATTAATAATTCTGAAAACAAAATTCCTGAAAATAAAAAACAGAACTTAAAGATTTATTAACAAAAGCACAAAGTCAAGCGGATGTTCAAAATGTGCAAAATAAAGCGCAATTAGAAAAATCTAAACAAAATGCAATTAATGAAATTAATAAATTAAATATTAATAATAAAGAGCAATTGATTGACGAAATAAACAAAAAAGATGACGAAGCGGGCATTAGATCAATTGTTGCTAAAGCCAAAGGCGATGTTTTAGAATCAGAAAAACTAGAAGCTGAATCAAAAATTAAAGATCTTGACTTTATTAGCAATAACGAAAAAACACAAAAAATCAATCAAATAAAAAATACAACAAACGCAAACAAAGAGCAAATAAACAAAATAGTTGAAGAATTAACAAACAAAAATAAAGAAAAACAAGATTTATTTGACAAAAACATAAAGAATAATGACTTATTTACTAATAAATTTATTGATGAAACCAAAAACAAATTAGTAAACGAAGACAACAAAGATAAATATAACAAAATCAAAAACGATTTTGCTACTTTAAAAACACAAAAAGAAGATTTAATCAATAAATTAGATAATAAAGCTACTTTTCCTTATTTAGGTGAAAAAGATAAACAAAATCTAAAGAATAAATTAAAACAAGCTATTGATTCCGAATCTATCAAGGAAGTTGAAAAGGAAGCTAGTCAACTAAATGCTGACAAACAAAAATTAATTAGTGAAGTTGATAAGTTAGAAAAAGTTGAAGCTGATAAAGCATCAACAAAAGAGCAAATTATTAATGCAAATGGCAAGAATGAAGCTCAAAAAATTTATGACGAGTTAAAAGTTAAATCAAATAAAGAAAAAGAGAATTCAAAGGCAGCAGAATACAATGATTCAATTAAAGATATAAGTGATAAAATTGAAGATTTAAAATTATATAATCAGTCAATAACAAGTGTAAACCTAAAACAAAAAAATAATGAATTAATAGGCCACCTAGAAAAACAAGTTACTCAGTACAAACAAGAGTATAAACAAAACCTTGAAAATAATTCAATTCAAGAAAAAGGCAAAAAACTAAAATTAGCTAAAGATATTATTAAAAAATATGTTGATACAATAAAAGATTCCCTTAACTATATAAATAATAGGGCAGAAAATGATTCTATAAAATCCGATGGTTGAGAAGAATTCTACAATTCTACTATTAAGCATAATAAAGTCTTTTTCGATGGGTTAACTAAGACAAACCTTGAGAATTACAGTATAAATGGACACAATGTAAATCGCATCATGCCAGATGTTTATTTCCGTACCAAGTATAAAATATTCAAAAAAGAAATATTAAGACTTATCGGCAACGGAAAATGAAGAGTAAAGAATGGTCGATTAATAATATCATTTATGTATTTAGATAATAAAGAAGAAGAAATTAAGGGGGAAGAAAATGTAACTAAAGCTCGCCCTACATTAGATAAAACAAAATATAATTCAAAATATAATAATTTAACTATTAATTGAAATACATATCCAAAACGTCCTAGTTTTGCAAAACGTTCTATTGCACGAGATTCACTTGATTATTATGACCCAAATAAAATACAATTTAAACGGCTAGGTAGAATATATGATTATCATGCATGAGGAATATCATTTAAGTCCGGTGATAATGATGGGCTTGAATTGGACTTAAAGATAATTGGTATGCCTAATGATAAAAACTATATAATTCCTTTAATCTACATCAAAGAGGATTATGAAAGTAAAAAAGACAGCTATAATCCAAACGATCCCAACGTTGCCACACAAAATTTCGATACCAATGTAAATAAGGGAGACAGCATCAAAGAGGATGACTTAATAGCTAAAAATATTCAATAACAATTAAAAAATCCACACAACGTAATTGTTAACATTACGTTGTTTTTTTATTTAAAGAAGCGCAATACTAGCAACAATAAATATTGAGTATTTTTCACTTTTTTTACACTATACTTCAATCTTGTTTATCACAAAAATAAAATATGTAAACAAAACAAGAAAATAATACTAATAGCTCATGTATTATTTTTTTATGCTATTTCATACATTTAAGCCATTGGTCAAATGTTTTGAAAATAAAAATCAAATCTCTGAATATAACGATTTGATTTTATACAAAATTTCGATTAAATTTAAATACACCCCCCCAACATAACCAAATGAAAAAAAATAAATATCGTGCCTGGCAAGATATTTTTGTAAATTAATTCATTTTACAATTGAATTAGTAAATTATCAAGTGATTGTTTTTTTGTATTGATATGTATTTCTAAAATTTATTAATGGAATATAAACTGCTAAACCAATTAAAACATTAGCAATAGGCTCAAAAATCAAGTTAATTGTATTTAATACTATAAAAGTTTTTAAACCTGGCAAACCCGCAAGCGTGTTAATAAAATTTGAGTGAACATATAATGCAGTAAATACAAACAAAGTATTTAACTCCGTAGCAATTAAAGTCAATATTATGAACTTTCATAATTTAGGTTTATTATTCATTCTCAATAATAAATATGCAAGATAGGTGCCTATTCCAACAAAAAATCTAGGCAAAATTGAAACATCAACATATTGAAATCAAATTAAACCAACAATTATAGAAGCTATAAAAGAAGAAAAACCAAATCCCAATCCACTAACAAAAGCTCCCTTAAATCCCAGATGAACAACGGCAATTGCCAATATCACTGGTAAGTAAGTCAGTCATGCAGGCCCAAATGGAATATAAGCCAAAAAGACCGAAAAACCTGAAGCTATAAAATATGCTAAATAAATAGATAAACTAGTTAACTCATATGTAAAAAAAGATCTACTTTTATAGCTATAAATTAGTTTCAAACTGTGCATGAGTTAATTATATTCTTAAAATTTTAAATTTATTATTTTTTAGTTATAATTATATGGAACACTAGGAGTGTAGTTCAATGGTAGAACAACGGGCTTCAACCCCGTGTGTTATGGGTTCGAGTCCTGTCACTCCTGCCATTTTTTTATTACTTTTTTTATAATATTTATTTAAAAAGTAATAAAAATTATCGAGATTTTTAAGGCGAAAATTTAAGAAATATTTTCCATATATATTGATTTTTAAATTGATTTTGGCTAATTTATATAAATTAATTATCTTTGTATTAGAATATTAAATATTAGTAAGCAAGGAGAGAGATGAAAAAAATAATTTATGACTATGATTTCGTTTTTAAAGACAATAATAATGAAAACGAAAACATAATATTTGTTCATGGTTTTAACTCAAGTGCTGGTAGATTTAAATTTTTTGAACAATATTGAACAAAATCTAATTACTATGCAATACAATTTCCGGGCAACAATCAAGTAGAACCTGTAAATGGACACGATGTTAGCGTGTATCAATTTGCAAAATTGTTGGTAGAATTCATTGAAAAAAATCAATTAAAAAATGTTACTTTAATTGGTCACTCAATGGGTGGGGGAACCATATCGTTAGCCTATAAAATGCGTCCTGAATTATTTAAAAAAATGGTTTATGTAGCACCAATGAATAGATCATCATTGGTAACTAGAGAAGTATTTTACAACACATATTTTCCAAAAAATTTTGAAGAATACTTGAAGTTTTTAGAGGGTTTATATTACGATATTTCACATTTCACAAATGATGAAAAATGAATGCGAAATACAAGAGAATTATTTGATCCTAAAGCATTTAACTATGAAAATACAGTTAAATTAGGTTATTCACTGCCTGATCCAACGTTAATTGACGAAATTGAAAAAGGCTTAAACTTAATTAATGTTCCAACTATTCTTATATTAGGTGAAAAAGATGCAGTGATTGACCGCGAAAATTGTATACGTTATTTTAATTCGCAGGTAAAAAATATTGAAACACATTATATTCCTAAAACAGGTCATATGATGTTTGAAGAAAACTGACAAGCTTTTATTGATATTTTGGAACCATTTTTAGATAAATAATTTACCAATAAACTCATTTTTCAATTGAAAACAAAAAACCTTTGTTCTTAATGAAGTTAATCATTAAAACAAAGGTTTTTTATATTAGTTATTTTTAGCTGACTTAATAGTTTGAGCAATTTTTTCTGCGTCAACTTGTTCAGGACTCTCATATTTTGTTGTGTTAAATAAAGCTTTATCAATTGATGTTGCAATTGTTGCGGTAATATCATCTGTTACCATGGCGATTGGTTTAACTTTTTTATCAGTTTTACTTAATTTAAGAATTGATTCAAGTGAAATTGCAGCTGATGTGTAATAGTTTTTAGCACTTATTGCATCATTTTTGGTTTTATCATCACTATTTTTATCTTTAGCAACCGCTTCTAGTTTAGTAATTTCATCTTTTATAAATTTTAAATTTTGTTCATTAGCTACACTTTTTAGTGGAATAATGTAGCCAGATGTTTTAGCAAATGTTTTTCAGTTGTCTTCTAAAACTCCTGGATTTAAAATATCATTTTTACCCGTATATAGTCATTTAATAAATAATTTTGTTGCTTTATCTTTTTCATCTCCGTGTTTAACTGGAATAATACTTGAGCCACCCTCTAAAAAGTAATGACGACCTCTTGGTTTAGTTAGAGTTATTTGAGGTTGCATTCAAACATCTTCATCTTTAGCATTTTTATTGAAACGTTCTTGAGTTTGTAATTTTGTTATATTAACAAAATAGTAATTTGCTCAAGGAGTTTGTCTATTTTGGTTTGCTCCAACACTTGCTGCAAAACTTATTGCACTATTGTAGAACATTATGTTTCATGAACCTCATTCAAGATTACTATTAGCCATATATTTTATAGATTGAAATGCTTTTGTTTCATTTTTATCACCAACATTTTGTTTTTTTAGACTAACAATTGACTCATTGTATTGTTTTCACAATTCTTTGAATTTGCCTAAAATTTCTTGATTATCAATTAAATTGTAATTGATTTTTGTTGGCTGATTTTTATCATTTGTTTTAACAAGTTCATAAAGTTCTTTATTTTCTGGAATTTCACCATAAAGTTCTTTGAAAAATGTGTCAACTTGATAATCAATTGATAAAACTTCGCCATTTATTGTGTTTGAATTGATTTTATCTTGTTCTAATTCAACACCTTGAGCAAATTTTTTGGCAAACTCTCTGATTGATTTGATTGATTTAAATGTATCTTCATTGACTTCAAAGTCTTTAAAAGCACCTTGTTTAACTTTTAATGCATTAAAAATACTTTCTTTTGGAACGTTTGAACCTTTATCTTTTGATTCTTGGGCTTTTTTATAAAGTTCAAAATCTTCTTTAACTGTTCCGCCACCTTCTTTAATTTTTTCAAAAATTATACGCATTAAATCTAAGTTATAAACTACTGAATCAACATCAGCATTGTCAAAAGGGAAATTGTATAATTTATCAGCACTTTGTCCTGATAATTTTGAGTGTAAATTAGCAATATTGCTTTCAAATAGATCCTTATTCACCCCAACATCACTTACATCAAGAAGTCTATTATCTTGATTGATGATGTAGGCACTTGATTGTGCCCCTAAAATCAAGTTTGGCACTTTAGATGTTTCATTTGTTTCTAATTTATTTTTTACATCTTTAATTAATCCAAATTCACTAAAAATTTTATGTTCATCAGCAAAACTTGCTTTTACTTTTTTAAAGCCCCTAACATTGCTTTGATTTTTGTTGTAATAGTCAATAAATTTAGTTAGTGCTGTGGGTAATGGTCAGTTTTCACCTTGTGCTAAACTAAATAAAATTGAATCACTTGTTTCAACTGGTTTACTTCCACAAGCAGCAGCAATTAAAGGTGTGGCAGAACCAATAATTGCTCCTGCAATCAATATTTTGGTATTCTTCATTTTCCCATCTCCAAATATAATAATTTTTACTTATACCCATTATTTATACTCCAAAATGGAAATTACAAACTCTAATTAGCAACAAAATATGAAAATCTTTCACGTTTTATATCTTTTCAATCGATTTTATGCAGTTTTAGTAAATAAAATATATCCTCATGAACTACTTTAAATAGTTTGTTAGGATATATTTTTTTAATTAAATCTATTGATTTTTTTGGCAAAAATTCCATATATTGTTAGGGGAATTACTATAGATATAATAGCACCCGCAGCTTGAATATTGATTAATGCCCCACCTGAAGTTACATATAAGTTTCTATATCAAATTGTTATATTTTGAATGTTTGTTCCTTGCAAAATATACACTGGCCATAAATAATCATTTCAAACTGAAATAAATGTAAAAATTATCATTAAAAAATATGCTAATTTTAGTTTTGGTAAATATACATAAATAATTTTTTGGTATCAGCGCAAATTGTCATTTAGGATTAGTTTAGACTTTTTATCCGCTGTGCTTTTCGCTAAATTAAATACATAAGTAAAGCTAAAAAATGAAAAAATTGCGTTAGTTATAGTTGTAAAAAATATTGAAGAAATTCGCAAATCATTCAGTGTTATTTTCAAGCTTAAAAATATTGAAAATTCAGGCACTAAACTTATTAACAAAAAGAAATATTGAAAGCTTTTTTGCAACAATGGCTTCATTTTTAAAAGACCTGCTATTGCCAATGAATAAGTAATTAAACGAAGTAAAATTAAGGTTGAAGCAAAAATGAATGTATAAAATAAAGCATCAAAAAATTGTTTGTCAAAAAGTTTTCCAAAATTACTTCAATTTCACTCGCGAATTATAAAGTTATAGCTTGAATCCTTAATTGAATTTGACGATAATAGTGAAAAAAGCAGTAAATAATAAACTGGAAATAAAACAAAAATAACCAAAAGTCCAATAAAAATATATTTTAAAATTTCTTTAATAACAACCTTAACACTCATTTTTTCTCCGAGATTTTGCTTTGTATTTTTGTACAAAATTTATTATTTTTTTAATAAATGAAGGTCTTAAAATCAGGATTATAAACATCAAAAAAACTAAGTATATAAAGCTAAAAAATGCAGCAGCATAACCTTTTTCATATTTAAGGGAAGGATTTGAGCCTCCACCTGAATACTTAATTGCATAACTTGTAAGAGTGTGAGCATGATTTAAATCTACATCAAAGGAACTTTCTAATATTGCGTCAGGCAGCAATAAGGTTGCAAAAATAAAATTAGTAAAAAGTATTACAAAAAAGACTCTTTCAATTTCATTTGAATAAATGAATTTAATTTTTTGGAATAATGTTAACTTATCATTTTTAATAAGTTTTGAATATTTTGAGTTCGCTCTATTAATTGCTGAAGCAAACAAAACTAAATTAAATGGCAAAGCTCTTCAAAATTGAAATAATGAGTAATATACTCAAATTGGTAAACGTTTTTCGCCATACGTAAAATGATACTCAGTTCCAAGTAGTTTATAAAATAGTCCTTTACTTCCGAAAAACACTGTAAAAGCAATACCAACGGCAAATGATGAAATAAAAAATTGTGAATAAATCAATGTTAAAAAGGCACTTTTTGCAGTTTTAGAAATAACGTGTTCAATTAAAATGGCAAACATTAAAGCAAATAACATTGCACTAAACGAACCAATAAATGTTGTCGTTGTTGTATTCAAAATGGCATGATGAAATTGAGGATCGTTAAATATGTTTTTGTAGTTACCAAAATTATACGTATATATTGATTTTGTATGAGAATAGGGAAAATATTTGAATGATTTTTGCAGTGTTAAGAATATAGGAACTAAACTAAAAAGTAATATGCAAATTAACAAAGGAGATATAAGCAAAAATATTTGAAAAATATTTAATGCTTTTCTAGATATTTTCTTATTCATTTATTCTTTCTCCATTTTTATCAAAAATAAGAACATCATTTTTTGAGTAATCAATATCTACAAAATCACCGATTTTTAAATTATCTTCATTTATAATTGATCAAATATTATTTTTTTCAAATTCTATTTGATATTGAACTTTATCGCCAAAATGTTTTTTGTTGATTATTTTTCATTTCCCTTCTTTGACAATTGAAACATTAATTTTATTTTGACGAATGTAGAATAATTTATTGTCTTCTTCTTTTATAAAATTAATTTCAGGAGAACCAATAAATTTTGCAACAAATAAATTAGCTGGATTTTCATACATTTCTTGACCAGTGGAAAATTGTTGAACTTTTCCATTGGAAAGAAGAATGATTTTATCACTAATTTTCATAGCGTCTTGTTGGTCGTGAGTAACAATGATTATACTTAAGTTGAATTCATTTTTGATTTTTAGCAATCAATCTATTGTTGATTCCTTGATTTTAGCATCAAGAGCAGAAAATGGCTCATCCATCAACACAAAGTTTGTTCTTTTAACTATTCCTTTTGCAAATGCCACTCGCTGCTTTTGTCCCCCAGAAAGTTCGTCAACATTTTTATTAATTAAATGATCTATTTCTAATTTTTTAGCGAGAGTATCCAACTCTTTTTTAAATAATTTTTTGAGTGACAAGTTTTTAAGCAGAGTTCATTTTTTTCTAATTTTTTTCGAAAACAAAATAGCAAATCAAAGTTTAAAATAAGCAAATTTTATCTTTCAATCATTTTTTTCCTTTTCTTTTGAAAAAGCTACATATTCATCAAAATATTTACTTATTTTTTGATAATTTTTAATATCTGAAAATTCACCTAAGAATTCAATTCTAGATGAATCTATTCAATTTCTATTATTTTTTGCACTTAAAAAAATATTATTAAAAACAGAAACATTTTCATAAATTGAATTTTCTTGCATGATATATGCAATTTCATGTGTTTTTAAATTATTTTTGATTGAAATCTTCCCATTTTCAGGTTTTAAGAAACCCAACAGAATATTAAATAATGTAGTCTTCCCGCTCCCAGAAGGACCTAATAAAGAAATAATTTTACCCTCTTCAATTTCTAAATTTGGAATTTCTAAATCATAATTAGTAGATTTTTTATTGTACTTAAACTTTAAATTTTCAATGCTAACTAGCACATTTTTACTATTCGAACCTATTTTCGTCATAATGTGAAATTATAAACAATAAAATATTTTCCAATTCTTCAATATTAAAACACACCAAGATTTATTGCTTGATGTGTTTTGATATGAGTTTTTTTCGCAACAATTAATCATTTAACTTATTGTTTTGAAATATATCCAAGATTTTTAAAGAATTCACGGCACTTTTGTGCAACTGCTGGTTCCATCTCGTACACAAGAATTGCTAAAGCTTCTGGACCAGTGTGAATTCCAACTACTGGCGCTATTAAGCCATGAATCGAATGAATACCAAATTTCTCGAATATATTATTCAACAAATCATCTCGTTCAGCAATATCTGAATGAGAATCTAATGACATAACATATAATTCTTTACCTTTTTCAATTGGTAAGATCTCTTTTTTCAAATCAATTGCTTTTAGAACTGTTTTGGAAAAAGTTCTACCAACTGCTTCTTTTAATAGTTGACCATCTTTTCAACAAATAATTGGCACAATTTTTAGTAATTTAGCAACGGCCGCAGCAGCCGGATGCAAACGCCCACCTTTAACTAAATAACTATTAAATTTAGGAATCAATGAAATTGATTTTCGATGTCATAAATTATCTTTTTCTAAAATATCAATATACTCATCTAATCTTGAAGAATCAATTGACATTTGATGTTCAAATCAAACTAAATCAATCAAAATCATTTGTAAAACTTGAATTGAATTTACAACTCTTACTTTTTCAAAATCTTTAGCCAATGTTGTCAATGAAGCACAACTAGCAGAAAGATGTTTTGATATTGGATATACAATAATTCTGTCATAATCTTTTGAAAGTTTACTGAACAATTCTTCTGCATAACCTAAATTAACTGCTGATGTTTTAGCTTTTGAGTTTTTATTATAAAAATTGAATAAATTTTCAGGAGTAATATCAACACCATCTTTGTATTCCTTGCCTTCGATATTGATATGTAGCGGTAAAAAATGTCAGCCTAATTTATGGGCTTGCTCTTGAGTTAAACCACAAGAAGAGTCTATAACTATTGCATATTTCATATTATTAATATTACAATAATTTTTATTATTTTAAAATCGAAATGATTTATGCATGGTTTCATTCCATTTGCACATAATCAAAATACTTAATTTAATTAATAAAGTTTTGTTGCAAAATGAAATCAATTCCATTATTTTTTAAAATTATTTTTATGCTTCAAATTTTAAAAGTCATTTTTTTAAAGTTAATAAATGAAAAACTAAATAAACTGGCCTTAAATGGGGCAAAAATGCATTTAATTGTTTTTTTAAGACAATGTGAAAATATTTTTATATACCTTAGTTATTGCTTTATAATAATTACGTATCAAAAATACGCAAATTATTCAATGAAAGGAATTCCAAATGAAATACAAATTCATCGAACCGGGCAAAGTGATGAACTGCCCAGAAACAATGATTCGTTTCTTAGATATTAATGGTGATCTAATTGACAAATCATTCAAAACAACTGCTTCAAAAGAAGAGCTAAAAGACATGTACCACAATATGATCAAAGCTCGTGCTTGAGACACCTACGCATTAACACTACAAAGAACAGGACGTCTTGGAACATTTGCTCCTGCACTTGGTGAAGAAGCATTCTTAACCGCTCTAGGTTTTGTAATGAAAAAAGAAGACTGATTCATTCCTCACTACCGTGTTTTAGCTGCATTGCTAGCTCGTGGTGAATCAATGGAATCAATTTACCTATACTGAAGAGGTTCTGAATTAGGTTCAAAACTTAAATCAAATACAACTCCACTTCAAGTTATCATTGCTTCACAAATTTCACAAGCTGCTGGTGTTGGTAAAGCTCTAAAAGTTCAAGGAAAAGGAAATGTTGCCTTTACAATTATTGGTAATGGTGGAACAAACGAAGGTGAATTCCATGAAGGTTTAAACTGAGCTTCATTGTTTAACCTACCTGTTGTTGTTGTTATTGCAAACAACAGATGAGCTATCTCAGTTCCTGAACACAATAGTTACAAAGTTAAAACTCTATCACAAAGAGGTCTATCATACGATATCCCTTCATTACGTGTTGACGGTAACGACCTACTAGCTGCTTATGAAACATTAAAAGAAGCTGCTGAATTTGCTCGTGAAGGAAACGGTCCAGTTCTAATTGAAATGGTTACATGACGTCAAGGACAACACACTACAAGTGATGACCCACGTGTATACCGTACAAGAGAAGAAGAAATCGAACACGAAAAATGAGAACCATTCCACCGTATTGAAAAATACCTATTTGACAATGGAATTGTTACTGAAGAAGAAAAAAATAAATTCTTCGAAGAAGGCACAGAAGACGCTAAAGTGGCTTACGAAAAATCAACAGAAACAATGGCTTCAGAAGGCTTTGACGACATTTACAAATACACATACGAAACTCTACCTGAAGAACTAATCGAACAAAGAGAAGTTAACAGAAGATTCGAATAATAAACAATAAAGGAGAAAAATATGGAAACAATTAAAGTAAATAATATAGCAGCCATCACAAACGCCTTAGACGTTATGATGGAAAAAGACAAATCAGTTATTGTTTATGGTCAAGATGCTGGTTTTGAAGGTGGTGTTTTCCGCGCTACACAAGGTTTACAAGCTAAATATGGTGTAGAAAGAGTATTTGATGCTCCAATTTCAGAATCAGCTATCGTTGGTTCTGCAATTGGTTCAGCTGTTGCTGGATTAAGACCAGTTGCTGAAATTCAATTCTCAGGATTTATTTTCTATGGTCTAGCTCAATTATTTGGTAACGCAGCGCGTATTAGAAACAGATCACGTGGAAAATTATTTGCACCTCTAGTATTAAGAATGCCTTGTGGTGGTGGGGTTAGAGCTCTAGAACACCACTCAGAATCACTAGAAGCATTATTCGCACACATACCAGGTATTAAAGTAGTTATGCCATCAACTCCTTATGACTCAAAAGGTCTATTGATTGCAGCTATTGAAGACAATGACCCAGTAGTATTCCTAGAACACAAACACGACTATCGTTCATTCAAACAAGAAATTCCAGCTGGTTACTATACACTTCCAATTGGTAAAGCTGATGTGAAAATTGAAGGTGACGACTTAACTGTTGTTACATACGGACACATGGTTCACGAAACAATTAACGCTCTAAAATCATTAGCTGAAGAAGGAAAAGATTACTCAATCGAAGTTATTGACTTGAGAACAATCAAACCAATCGATACTGAAACAATTATCAAATCAGTTAAGAAAACAGGTCGTCTATTAGTAGTTTCAGAAGCAGTTCAATCAGGTTCAGTTGCAGCTGAAGTTATTACTCGTGTAAACGAAAAAGCATTTGACCACCTAGTGGCAGCACCGGTTCGTCTAAACGCACCTGACGTTACAGTACCTTTACCAGCTCTAGAAAGCAAATTTATGGTAAACAAAGACAAAATTGCTACTGTAATTAAAGAAATTCTTGGATAATTTAAATTCATCAAGCAAGCCTTTTGGGCTTGTTTTTTAATTGCAATAATTTAATTCAATTAATACGTTTAATATTGAAAAAACATTGAAAAAGAAAAATAAGGAAAGATAAAGGCATTATAAAATACATGCAAAAGTATAAACACTTACGCATACAGAAATTTAAATATTAATGTGCTAGATATGAAACTAAATAACAATTTTAGATAATTAATGAATGCTGTAATCAAAGCATTGTGCTTTATATATGATTCCACTCACTTGTTAATCCTTAACGCTTTTATTTATTCTAATTACAAGATTTAAATTTGAAAACTATCTTTTAGCAAATAACATCAATTTATATTTATTTTATTGATTAACTAATATTTTTTAAAATCATTATTTTATTTTTTGCGAAATTTTAAACAAAAATTTCAATCTATAATAAAAGTTTGAATAAAAAAAGCAGTAATTTACTGCTTAAATGTAGAAACTTATTCAGCTTTTGTTTGTGCGTTTACAAATAAATCCAAACGAGATGATTTTCTAGCACCTTTATTTGGGTGGAAAACACCTTTTTGAACTGCTGTAGCAATAATTGAGTGAGCTTTTTGTACTAATTCTTTTGCATTTTCAGCCTTAGCTAAAACTGCTTCTCTAGCTGCTCTAATCGCTTTACGAATTCTCGTTTTCATTGCATTATTTCTTAATCTGTTTTCTTCAGATTTAGCAATGTGTTTAATTTTTGATTTAATATTTGCCATAATAAGCCTCCTTTTTTCATTGTTAAAACTAGATAACTAGTTGAAAAAATCTTATTTATTATAATCTAAAAAAATTTTTTTACAAATAAATGATTTTGTTTATTTTAAGATATTTCTAAAGAAAAATATTTATTAAATAAATATATTAAATTGCTTTTGAAAAAAATTTGTATTTTATGTACATAATTTCAATCATTTTTTTGGTGCTGAGCCGCTAAAACAAAAATTTAGATTAACACTTTATTGTGCTATAATAAAAGCACAAGTCAAATACCATTGAGTTGCTTCCCCGCAACTCTTTGTTATTTTTAAGGAGAAAAATGAATTGATTTGAATCATTAAATAAGGAATTTCCAAATGAAATTATTCAAGCAAATGAGGCTCATATTGATGGCATGTTTGCGCTGGATATCACTGTAAAACATAGAGATATGGAAAATTTAGAAACTTTATCAAGAAAAATAAATTTATGACTTGAAACACAAGATATTTCGCGTTTTGATTCAATTTTAATTCATTCACCCGGGACTGATTTAACAATTGATTTGCAAAACATCAATGAATTTATCAATGAAGATTTAGAGATAAAACTAAATAAAAACGAAAACAAAGTTGATAAATATATTGCGAAACTACTAGAAGTTCATGATGAATATCTTTTAATAAAATGAAATCAAAGAGGAAATATAAGAAAAATAAAACTTCAAAAAGATAACATTTTTTCAATTAATAAATACATCAAATTTTAAGGAGTAAAAATGACTAAACCTATTGAAAATTCAATTCCACACGCGTTTTATGAAATAGTAAAATCATTTGAAAAAAAACAGGGATTGAACATAAACGACATTATCAAAGTTTTTAGTGAAGAAACAACCAAAATTCTTTCAAAAATTGACCCAGAAGTTGTTGTTGAGTACAAATTAGACGATAATTCAGAAACATTATCGCCAATCATTAAATCAATGATTGTTATAAGCGATGAAGAAGCAAACGAATATGCAAATGCATCAGAAAATGAAGCATTATTGATGCACACTTCATACATCTCACTTTCTGATGCTAAAGCTATTGACAAAAATATTTCACTGGATGATGTTTTTGAAAAAGAACTTGACTTAACAAAACTGAATTTTGCACTAAAAAACACAAAATTCCAATCCTTACTTAAAACTATTCACTCATCGATTCAACAAGGAATGTCAAATCTGAGAAAACAAAAAGTTTACGAAACATTTAAAAATAGAATTGGCGAAAGAGTTCATATTCAATTCAATGCAAAAAACTCAGACGGTTCATGAAATGTTCAAATTATTGATGATAAAAACACATTAACACCAGCATACTTGCCATCTTCTTTAATAAGTTCTAAGAAAAACATTAAAGTTGGCCAATACGATTGAGCAACCGTTTATAAAGTTGAAGAAGAAGCAAAACTAAGTCAAGTTCAAGTTTCTGTTGATTCAAAAGAGAATGTTGAAGAAGCATTAAAACGTAATATCCCTGAAATTAATGACGGAATTATTGAAATTGTAAATGTTGTTCGTCAACCTGGCGAAAGAACTAAAGTATCATTCAAACTTGGTAAGTTCGCACCTGAAAATTTTGATATTTTCGGTGCGATAATTGGACCATCTGGCCAAAGAATCATGGGGCTTAATAAAATAATTGGTGAAAAAATCGATGCAATAATATTTGAAAGTGACCCACAAAAATATATTAGAAATGCTATGTCGCCAGCAAAAATTATTGATGTTGTTGCTAAAAACAAATTTGATGCTAATGCGCGCCAAGATTCATATTGAGTCATCGTAGCAAAAGATAATCTAACTCCAGCAATTGGTCGAAGAGGGGTTAATGTTTCTCTTGCGTCAAGTTTAACTGGCTTAAATATTGATTTAATAACTGAAGATAAGGCAAAAGAGCAAAAAATTGAATTTACAAAAATGCCTGATGAACAAGTTAAACCACTTTTCAAACAAAGACCACCAAGAACATATTCAAAACCTTTATTTGATATAGATAAAATCACTGTTTCAGCTGACTCATTTGATTCTGATGTACAAAACTTCCAAGAGCATGAATTCAAAGATATAGATACATCAGAATTTGATTTAGACTTTGAAGAATTATTCAAAAAACACAATAGCGAATCAAAACCAAAAGAAGAAAACATTACTATTGACGACATATCTAAAGAATTTGAAAAAGAAAACGACAAAAAAGCAGCTGCAAAAATAGATGTTGAAGACTACAAAAAAGTTAAAGAAGCAATTGAAAAATTCAAAGTTGATGATGATTTATCAAGCTTTGGATTAGATGATTTTGATATAAGTGATTTTGATGTCGATGAAGACTGAGAATAACTAATGCAAAAAACCCAAACCAATAGAAAATGTATTGTAACTGGTAAAATTTTACCAACAGAAAAACTAGTAAGAGTTAATTTTGACAAACCACAAAATCACATTACTCTTGACCTAAAAAATGAATTAAAGGGTCGTGGTTGCTACTTTGAATGTAACGAAGAAAATTGGCAACAAATAACAAAAACCAAGGGCTTAAACAGAGCTTTTAGAACCAATATTTCAAAAGAAATATATGCCAACATTGAAAAAGAACTAAGGGAGGCACAATGTCTAAAAAAAGTAGAATAAGCAATCAACGCGATGTTGAATCTCAATTAAAAAGTATCAAAACAGAAGTTAAAAATGGTGTATTTATTTTCACAAATTCACTACCGCTAGGTGAATTTGCTAAAAAAATAAGTGTAAACCCGAATGATTTAATTAAATCATTCATGATGAAAGGTAAACTATACCAAATTAACCATATGCTTGACGAAGAAGAAATAGCTGAAGTGTGTATGGAACATAATTTGGACTTTAAAAAAGAACAAAATGTTGATGCATCAAACTTTTTAAACAGAGTTGAGTTTGAAGATGACGAATCTTCACTTAAAAAACGCCCTCCAGTAATAACAATTATGGGACATGTTGACCATGGGAAAACTACCTTATTAGACTTTATTAGAAAAACTAAGGTAGCCGAAACTGAGTCAAGCGGTATAACCCAACACGTTGGAGCTTACCAAGTATCAAACGAAAAAGGAACAATTACTTTTATTGACACACCTGGACATGAAGTATTTACCGAAATGCGTTCTCGCGGTGCTCAAGTTACTGATATTGTTATTTTAGTCGTTGCTGCCGATGATGGAGTTAAACCTCAAACCAAAGAAGCAATTTTACATGCTAAAGCCGCAAATGCACCAATAATTGTTTTTGTTAATAAAATGGATAAACCAAATGTGGATGTTGAAAAAGTTAAAAGAGAATTAGCTGAAAACGATGTTATTGTTGAAGAATATGGCGGCGATGTTATTACCGTTTATGGTTCTGCTAAAACCGGTGAAGGAATTGACTTACTTTTAGATAATATTATTGCTTTTTCAGATTTAATGGATTTAAAAGCTAACCCAAATCGTTATTCATCAGGTATCGTTATTGAATCGAGAGCTGACAAAGGAGTTGGAGTTGTTGCTACATTACTAATTACAAACGGAACTCTTTACAAAGGCGATTTTGTTGTTGCTGGTTCTTCATTTGGTAGAATCAAGATGCTAAAAACAACCACTGGCAAAGTTATTGAAAATGCTATCCCAGGAATGCCGGTTGTGGTTTCAGGTTTAAATACCTCACCACTGGCTGGTGATAGATTTATTTCATTTGATGATGAAAAATATGCTAAAAAAATTGCTCTAGAAAAACAACAAATGGACAAAAAACAAGATTTATTCGCCAAATCTCAAGCAATGGCAAATGAAGAAAGCAAAAAAATCCTTAATGTAATTATTCGTTCAGATGTTCAAGGTACTTCTGAAGCACTAAAATCAAGTTTAGATGGCATGTGCAATGATGATGCTGTAATTAAAGTTATTGGCGCCCAAACTGGTGAAGTTACTAACTCTGATTTACTTTTAGCTCAGGCCTCAAACGCCATAATAATTACATTCAGAATTAAGGCAAACACAAACATAAAACAAAGCGCAAAACAAGCAAATGTTAAAATTGCTTACTATGACGTTGTTTTCAAAGTTATTGAAGACATGCAATCATTACTAGACGGTGAAAAAGCAATCGTTTACGAAGAGAAAAAGATTGGTTCTGGCCACGTTATCAAAACTTTCTACTTCTCAAAAGTTGGTACAATTGCTGGAACTATGCTTGATGAGGGTGTTGTAAAACTTGGTTGCAAAGTTAAAGTATTTAGAAAACGTAAATTGATTCATGAAGGATTAGTTGAATCACTAAGACGTGACATAAATGACGTTAAAGAAGTTGAAAAAGGTAAAGACTTCGGTATGACTATCAAGAAATTTAATGACTTTAATGAAGACGACATTGTTGAATTTTTTGAAGATGTTGCAGTAAATATTTAGAGGTGTAAATGGATTTAAATAAATATATTCGTGATGTACATAATTTCCCTAAAAAAGGCATAATTTTTAAAGATATTAGTCCTTTATTAGCAAATGGCGAAGCGCTTCATTATACAATTGAACAAATGGCAGTATTAGCATCAGATTGCGATGTTATTGTGGGCCCAGATGCTAGAGGTTTTTTATTCGGGACTCCCACTGCCGCAGTATTAAAAAAACCTTTTATAATGGTTAGAAAACCAGGTAAATTACCTGGAAAAGTTATCAGTAAAAACTATGATTTAGAATATGGCAATAATGTTCTACAAATTCAAGACGGCTTTATTAAAAAAGGACAAAAAGTAGCAATTATTGATGATGTTTTAGCAACTGGCGGCACAACCGAAGCAATAGTTAAACTACTTGAAGAACAAGGAGCAATTGTTAAAAAAATAATTCTACTTCTTGAATTAAAAGACCTTAATGGTCGCGGAAGATTCGCAAAGTCAGACATTGAAATTCATTCATTAGTTACTGTTTAAAATTTACTAATTGATTCATTTTACTGTTGAAAACAAAAAAACTCGTGCGCGAGTTTTTTATTTTGGATCATTGGCATCTAAAATAAGATCATAGCTAATTGGGCAATGGTCAGATACACCCGAGTATATGTAATTGTACGCAGTCTTATATCTTTTATATTGACTATAATATGATACTCATTCATCAAGTGATGAAATATTTTCAAACATATATGAACCATCATTTACAAAATCATATAATTTATACACTTTTGCATTCTCGTGTTTTAGATTAGATTGATGAACAATTTTGTCAAAAGTTTGCGAGTATGAGTTGATTCTTTGAGATAATGATGATTTATTTTGCTCAATTTCTTTTAGTGGCATTTGAGCTGAACTACCAATCCAGCCAAATGCATCCTTTTCATTACCAAGTGAAATATTTGTATCGCCTTGAAAAATTAAATCATCATCCCCATTATTTAATTTTTTCGCTCATTCAAACACATTTTTAATATTTCAAGCTTCATTCATTTCGTGAGCGCCATTTTTGCGTTGGTATTTAGGCTCATGATTATGTTTATTTTGTCCGGGGCCATCAAAATGAGCTAGCAAATATGAAAAGTTTACTTTTTTATATTCTGGAATTCTTAATCTAAATTGAACCAAGAATGGAGGTCTATTGTAATTATTTACAGTGCCTCTAAATTTATTTTCAAAATTGCTATTATCATATGTTGCGCTCCGCTTACCATTTTTTAAAACTAATGGTTCAACAATATTTGACTTATAAATGTATGCGGCATATTTATCAGCTTGACTCTTATACCCTTTTGCAGCATTATACTCGTCCGATACAATTGATTTTCATACATTATTTGTACCTAGTTTTGATTCAAGTTCGTTTAGTAAATCGATAATGCTTTTAACTGGTCTATTTGAATCAAGTTCTGTCAAGCCAACAACATCATAACCTTGTTTATATATAATTGAAGATATGGCTTTTGCCTTAGGTGTTTTTAATGATGAATCGCCAAAATTTTTTAAATTTCAAGATGCAATTCTTAATTTGTGTTTATTAGAAATATTTTGACTTTTTGAATCGTTTTTTGAGTCTATTTTGCCATTTCCAGTTGTTGAATTTGCTTTATTTTCTTGTTTTTTAGTTTTCTTTTTTGAATTAGTTTTTTTGCTTTTTGAATGAGTTTCTTGATTCTGATTTTTATCTTTTAATCTTTTAGATCTACGAGGGTGATTTCTATTATATCTTGGTCTACCAGCTCGCAAATCAGGCATTGTTGGTTGATTTGTGTCATTTGAGTTTTGTGAATCAATTTCAACATTGCCTTCAGAATTAACATTTGCATCTTCATTCTGATTATTGGTGTTTGCTACTTTATTATTTTCTTTACTAGTTGCACAAGAACTAGACATAAAAATAGGTGTTGCTATTGTCGATATTGAACTTAAAAGTATTATCTTAATTTTTTTCATAATTTAATTCTACAACTATATATGAATATAATGTGGGATGTTCCATATTTGAACTAATGAATACAAAATTCAATTGAATAAGTAAATTTTAACACTAATATTTTGAGTGTATTTTTAATCTCAATTTTAATAAATAAACATTTGATAATTTTCATGCGCGCTAAAATTTATATATTATGAATAAAAAGATTAAATTATTTGAGATGTTTGCAGGTCTAGGTAGTCAATATAAATCACTTAAGAACATATACAAAAATTCAGATAAAGATGTAATTAGTGTTGGCGTTTGTGAGTTTTATATTGATGCAATTATTTCATACATGATAATTCACTATGGGTTGCTTGAACCAGAAAACAAACTAACAAAAAATCAAATGGTTGACATACTTTCAAACTATACATTTAGCTCAAATAGTAAAGATGTTGTAAATTCGAACTACTTTAACCGGTTTAACGAACTAAAATTACGTAGTTATTTTTCATACCTTTATGCCTATCTAAACAACAATTATTTTAATGATAGATATAACAAGAGAGAGAGAGAGAGAGAATCACACGGATATTAAAAGAATTGTCAAATTACCAAAAGATATTGACATATTAACTTATTCTTTCCCTTGCCAAGATTTATCACAACAAGGCAAGCAACGCGGCATGAATCAAAACACAAGAAGTGGTTTACTTTATGAAGTTGAACGAATTCTAAATGAGAACACAGATAGATTACCAAAAATACTTTTACTTGAAAATGTAAAAGCATTAGTTAGCAAAAAATTTATTGGTGATTTTGAAAAATGAAT
Organism: Mycoplasmopsis bovigenitalium; assembly: GCF_002356075.1. Classification (NCBI taxonomy): domain Bacteria; kingdom Bacillati; phylum Mycoplasmatota; order Mycoplasmoidales; family Metamycoplasmataceae; genus Mycoplasmopsis; species Mycoplasmopsis bovigenitalium. Next base: position 328,932 of record NZ_AP017902.1, read on the forward strand.
AGATATATTGGACAAAATCGGCTATAAATCAAAATATAAAGTTTTAAATGCAGCAAATTATGGAAGTTCACAAAATCGCGAAAGAGTCTTTATGGTCTCTATTCTCAAAAGTGAAAAAATTGATTTTGAATTTCCGAACAAGGAAATTCAAATAAAATCTAAATTAAATAAAATAATAAATAATCCATATGATGGAAACAACTTAAATCACTTATTCAATTATAAAATGAATGAATTCGTAAAAACTAAAAATAATATTGTTAAATCAAAGCTGTGTGACTACACAAACTTTAATTCAGAAGCATACATTTATAAAACTAATAGTTTAGGTCCAACTCTTACTGCATCAGGTGCAAATAGCAGACTAAAATTCTATTTCGAAAAAGAAAAAATAATTCGTTATATAAATGAAATTGAAGCATATCAATATATGGGTTTTGACATCAAGGACGCGCTAAAAGTAAAAGAATCCAAACTAATTTCACCAAACAAAATGATTTTTACTGCTGGCAATAGTATTTGTGTTGAAGTTCTTGAAGCAATATTTAAAACAATTAAAGAGTGTTATGAGAGAAAATAACTTTCTAACCAATAATTTAAAAGTTTTAAAATTGCATTTTGCTTCAAAGAATATAGAAAATATAAAAAAACCTGCCTATGATTTATACTTATATATTTTAATTAATCCTTTTAATGGTTTAATTTATGCTCGTAAATTTGATTTTAAAGTTTTTCGCATGAATTTGTTGACTACGCCAAGCTGGTTTGTTAATAAAAACTCTAATTTCATTAATAGAGGAAAAATTCTAGAAAAGTGCATTGGAAATAATATTCAAAAGTTGCGAACAAATAATTCTTCTGATTCAATAATTAACTTTAGTGAATACCAAATAAAGAAACTAAATAATCTTTTCAATGACTATAGCCAACCCATATATCAAACAACAATTTATAACATAAATGCTCTTATTAATGGTTCAAATCCGTCAGGTTCAGTTCAAAATAATAAAAGTAGTCAAACATTATTTATGGATGATACAACAAACTCAAAATTCTCAGTTATTGTAAAAATCATAGAATCATTAACAGTTGTAGATGCAAATATTGAACTATCTTTTTCTATGTCTGGTAAGGATAATTTTCATTTATTCATGGATTTAACACCCAATGAATTAGATGAACTTGATGAACTTAAAAAATACCAAAACACAGATAATTTGTCAATACTTGATTTTTTCGAAAATCAATTAAATATGAATGTAAAAGAAAATTATTACACAAATATATTTAGAGTTTTAAAAAATGATTTCATTAATAAAACATTAATTGATAGTATCAAAAATAATATAAAAAATCTTTCTCAAATGCGCAAAATTGATGTGTCAATTTTAAGACATATTAAGCAGCATAGAGACAATATAAAAAATATTGAGCCTACATTAAAAATTAAATCAGTATGAAGTGAAAAAGCTCATATATATAATGTGGAATGAATTAAACAAGATATTCAAAAAAGTCTATATACTCAAATTAAAAATCAAATTGTGAATATTTCTGAAATTGATAATTTAGTTAAAAAATGCAAAGAATTAGAGTGAATAACAGACCAAAACAATTTAATATCTATGGACGCAACACATCACAGACTTTACGACCAGTTAACATGAATTTTTGATGAAAACTTTCATGTTTATTTAACATTAAAACAAACAAATAACGATGATTATCAAAATATTTTGGATGAATTAAAAAAATTAAAATCATTCAAGCAACAAATACTCTCTAACGCTAATAGCAAAATAAATATAGTTAATAATTCAAAAAAATATATTCAAAAAAGAATACAAAAAGTAAAAAATCAATTAAGTCAAAAAAATAAAAACTCTAGATTTCAATTTGAGTCTACAAGTGAAAATTGACAAAAGTTAAATTAATAAAAACGTCTTAGAAATCCTAAGACGTTAATTTAATGATTAAATTATTATGATAAATCTAATTCTTGAGTGAAAATTGTATCAGTTGGTTTGCCATCTTTAGTAATTAAATATCAAGAAAGTTTATATTTATTTCCATCAATATTTTCTACTTTGATACCTTTTCTTTTGGTTTTAAATTTAAAACCTAATGAAGCACCAGTATTGCCATGTGTTTTTATTTTTCCAATTATTTCAGCACCTAGAGAACTTGTGAACATTAAACCAGCAGTTATTTCAGTCTTTTTATCAATTTTAATTTTTCCAGAGTCAATTCTTAAAGCTGATTCACTCTTTTGAATTGCTTGGTCAAACATGTTCTTAATTTCAGTTTTGTTAGCATCTGGCTTTAATTCAAATAATTTTCCTTGTTTTGAAGGTTCATAAAGTTCGGGAATAACTAAATCTTTTGCTTTATCATCACTTGTTGTTGCACTACTTGAACCACTTGTTGAACCCGATCCATCATTAGTTGTTGTACTTCCTGAAGGTGTGTTGTTTTCAATAACTCTAAAACCACTAATAGTTTTTGCTATTTCAACAGTTTTTTCGCCATCTATGATTGAAATTTTAATATTAACAGTGTCTTTTTTGTTATCATCAGCATTTACTTCGGTAATATTGGTTGTAAATGTCTCACCTTCAGATTTTGTAACAATAATATCATTCGCAGTTATTTCGCTAGCTGTTTTAGATTTTTTAGATTCATCGACATTTACTTTAACTAAATCTGAGTATTTTTTAGTAATTGGCGTAGTTTCCGGTTGTCTTTCTTGCTTATTGCAGGCTGCGGATATCACAGGAAGTGCAATAATTGACATGCAAGAAGCTAAAAGAATACCAATTTTTTTATTCATTATTTTTGTCTCCTAATATATAAATATCTATTTTTATTCTATTTATTTAGATTTTATTGACCTGAAAAATGAAGCCATTCAAAAAAAAAAAAAAAATTCATATATTTTCATAAATTAAGAAGTTATATTGATTAGTATATAAAGAATAATTTAATAGCAATATTAAATAAATCATTAACATAAAAAACACACCCCCTTGGGTGTGCAAATTAATAATTCGTTTATATTATGATAAATCTAATTCTTGCATAAAGATTTGAGAAGTTGGTTGTCCTTGCTTATCTATTAAATATCAAGAGAATTTGTATTTGTTATCCATGATTTTTTCAACTTTTATGCCTTTTCCGCTCTTCAGTTTAAACCCTATTGAAGCACTACTTGTATGTGTTTTAATTTTAGACAAGATTTTATTCAATTTAGGGTTGAAGGCTAAACCCTTGATATTTTCTTTACTTTTTCGCACTTTTATTGTTCCGCCATCAATTCTAATAGCTGAATCAGAGGTTGATATTGCTTTATCTAGCATTTTTTTAATTCCCACTTTGTCAGCATCTTTTTCAACTGCGAATAGATTTTTTTCAACTGAAGGTTCATACAACTCAGGAACCAAAAGATTTTTAGATAAATTATTTAACTCTTCATTCTTAATATTTTGGTCTGATGGTTCTCCATTTATTGAACCATCAGTTTTTTTGTTTATAGGATCGGTCTGTGCTGAATTTCCCGCATTTTCACTAGGTCTTTCATTTTCAGCCATAGTAGCAACAGGTATATCTAAAAAGTTTGAAGTTTCAACTTTTTCAAAATATTTAATAGTTTTTGTTTTAGGATCTATTAATTGACTAATTCTAAATTTAATAGCGATTTTATCTGCTTTCTTGACAATTTGTGCGGTGGCCTTATAATTTCCATCCTCAATAGTTCCATCTGGAGCAGCAGTTTCTATTCCTCACTTAGGTGATTTTTTAATTGAAAAAATATCAAATCTGTCTGGATCTTCTTTTTTTGATTTATCAAACTTTTTAGTCATAAATTTTGTGGTATTAAAATCATAATAAACTATTGTGCCATCTTCTGCCTCTTTTAATCATTTTTTGGCTTTGTTAGTATTAACAATTTCTAAATCCTTGAATATTAAATAACCTTCTTCAACCGCTTTTGGTGTTGCTTCTTTAAATCCGGAAATAGTTTTGGTTATTGTTTTTTCGGTTTTGCCATCAACAACTTTTATTTTTACATTAACAGAATCTAATTGTTTTTTAGGAACGCTTACACTTTCTACTGTTGCTTCAAATGTTTCACCTTCAGGTTTTGAAACAATAATATCTTCTTTTGTTACCTCATCAGCTACTTTATTTTTTTTAGATTCTTCAACACTAACTGTTACTAAATCATCATATTTTTTATCTTTTTTAGGTTCTACTTGCTCTTTTTCAGTTGTAACCTCAAGAGTTATTGTTTTTTCATCTACTATCTTATTTGTTTTTGTGTTGGTTGCTAAATAAGATACTAAAACACCCTTGCCTTCTTTGTATTCAACTTTTTGAATTTCTACACTAATATCATTGTTTAAGATTTCAACAACAATATCTTCAGGTTTTAATTCGCTTGGTTTTTTATCAGTGTTTTTAGGCAGTGAAATTTTAAATAGTGTGTTTACATCAACTTCAGCTTCGTCTTCCTTGATTTGTTTATTTTCATTTTTACATGCAGCAGCAAAAAGTGGCAGTGCCGATACTGACATACATGAGGTTATTAAGAACCCTAATTTTTTCTTCATTATCAATTTTCTCCTATATTTAATATCTATTTTTATTCTAAATATTTGAGTTTCATGTATACGCAAAATCATTGAAATCAAAAAAAAAAAAAACAATTCATACTTTTCCATAATTTAGATTGTTGAATTGCTTTGAATAAATATTAATATTGTTATTAACTACATTGTGTAATGTAATAAAAGATTAGGTAAATAAATTTGTATTTATTACTTAATTTGGCAACTCAATTTCTTGAGTATATACTTTTTCTTTTGATTCATTTGATTTATTATTATCAATTAAATATCATGAAAACCTGATTTTGTTTCCATCTATGGTTTCAACTTTTATTCCTTGTCCCCTTGTATTAAATTTATAGGCGATATTAGCATCTGTTTTATTTTTTTTATGTGTGTTAATCTTTTTTCTTAATTCAGGGTTTATAGACTCAGTAATTGATATGTCATTAATGGTTTTTTTATTATTATTTTTTAGAGGAATTTTTAATACGCCATTTTCAATAACGATTCGGTTATTATTTACACCTTCAAAAGATTCTAATAATGACTTTTTATTAGCATTGCTATTTAAAACAAAAACCACTCCGCTCTCAGATGCTTTATAAAGCTCTGGAATTGGAAATTCTTTGGATTTTTCCTCTATTAAGTTATCTTTATTTTCTTTTGGTATTTCACTATTTGAAGGATCGGTTTCAGGTTTAGTTGATATTTCTTTTTCAGTTTTATCAATAGGATTATCTTTATTATCATCAGATTTTCCGCTTGAACTTGATTCACTTGCCTTAGGATCAGCTGACGATCCTTCTTCTTTAGGTTTTTCATTAGTTAAAGGCTGTTCTGAATTATTATCTGATGTATTCGAATTTGGTGATGTTGTACCTTCTTTATTTATTGTTTCAGTTGTTGTACTATTTGGAGTTTCTTTTTTGTCTGCATCAGTTTTAGGATCATCTTGATTTTCTCTTGGGTTTATTTCGGTTTTATTTTTATCTTCGGTATCTTTATTTATTTCACTATTGCTTGTTGATGTACTAGGAGTTGCAGGGTTTTCTTTCTCTTTTGGAGCTTCATTAGTACCAGAATCCACTTTTTTGTCAGTTTGGGAAGATTCATCTTTTGTAGTGTCTTTATCTTTTTCTAATGAACCATTATTTTCTACAGGAGGTTGATCGCCTTGCATGTCACTTTTACCTGTTTCAGAAGTTATAGGTTTAGAGATTTTTTCTTTATCTATTTCTAGTAGATTTGATGTTTCCACTTTTTCATAAAAAATAGGTTTTTTTGTTTTATGGTCATATAAACTAATTCTAAATTTGATACCAACTTTTTCTCCTTCTTTTATTAGAAGAGCAGTTGCTTTATATGATACTTGATTAACATCACCTTTTATAGAGCCTTCAGGAGCTGCTGTTTCAATAGTATTTTTGGGTTTTGATGTAACCTGAAAAATAGCTAAATTATCATTATTGCTATCATTTTTAGGTTTTGATACAAAGAATTTCCCTGACTCACGGTCATAATAAATAACTGTTTCACTATTGTTTTTGTTTAATCACTCGTGAGCTTTTGAATCATCAACTATTTTTAAATCCTTAAATTTAGTATAACCATCTCTAACTTCTTTTGGATATGCTTTAACAAATCCTTCTATTTTTTTATAAATATGTTTAGTAACATCTCCATCAACTATTTTGATTTTTACATTAACTGAATCTAATTGTTTTTTCGGAACGCTTATGCTTTCTACTGTTGCTTTAAATGTTTCACCTTCTTTAATAGAAATCATAATGTCTTCTTTTGCAACTTCATCAGCGGATTTTTTCTTTGTTTTATCATTAACACTAACTGTTATTAAATCATCATATTTTTTATCTTGTTTAGGTTCTACTTGGTCTTTTTTAGTAGCAATCTCAAGAGTTATAGTTTTTTCATCCACTATCTTATTTGTTTTTGAGTTAGTTGCTGAATAAGATACTAAAACACCTTTGCCTTCTTTAAATTCGACTTTTTTAATTTCTACATTAATATCATTGTTTAAGATTTCAACAATAATGTCTTCGGGTTTTAATTCACTTGGTTTTTTCTCATTGTTTTTAAGTAGCGAAATTTTAAATAGTGTGTTTACATCAATTTCAGCTTCATCTTCCTTGATTTGTTTATTTTCATTTTTACAAGCTGCAGCAAAAAGTGGTAGTGCAGAAACCGATATGCACGAGGTTAGTAAGAACCCTATTTTTTTCTTCATTATCAATATTCCTCCTATTTAGATTTAATCTATATATTTTTTATTCTAATAATTAGGAGAGTTAAAAATTCGTAAATTTGCTAAATCAAAAAAAACAATTCATATTTTTCCATAAAAATAAATGTTTTAGAAAAAATATGAATATTAAAAACACAAGGCGCACCTTGTGTTAAATAATTATTGAATTGTGAATAAAACTTGAGTGAATACTTGGCCTTTTTTATCGATTACTTTTTTATTTTTTTCAGTTTTTGTATCAATAATATATTTAATTACTACATTATTGCCTTCTTTAATTAATAAAACTCCTAGAGCGCTTCCTGAGAAACTATATCCTATATTTTGTCCTTTTCCATGCGTGTTAACTTTTGTGGTTATTGACTTATTAATTATTAATTTATCAAGTTTAGTATTTTTTCTTTTACCCGACCAAACAATTAACTTAGAATTATCAATTTTAATAGTTGTGCCCTTAGCTTGTGTTGCAAGTTCAACTAATATTTTTTTATCTTGCTCGCTTCCATCAAAAACAAATATATTTTTTTGTGATGAATATGCATCCAATTGAGCGTCTCTATTTTTGTTTTTAGCTAATTCTTTAAATCCTTCAATTAAAAATGATTTTGATTTTGTTTCACCGCTTTTAACTCTGCTATTAAACTCGATTTCAACACTCAATTTTGTTGAATCATTTTCAAGTGGTTTAAGACTAGTTATATTAACCGTAACTAAATTAGAATCATATTGGCCTAGTTTAATTTCCTCCTTTTTAATTGTTGCAGCATATCTATCGGCTTTGTTGATACCTTCATTCAATGTAAGTTCACCAAAAGTTTTTATAACTTCATCTAAATCTAGTTTTTTTGTTTTTAATCCGTCAATATTGTATGTATTCTCAAACACATTTTGACCTTGTGTAGCCTTAAATACTAAGGATAGCGTGCCTCTATAATCATCTTTTGAATTATCTTTAATTGTAATTTCTTTTTTGACGCCTTCCGGTAATACAAAATTCTGCTTGTTTGAATTATAAAGTTTAATCATTTCAACTTTTACTTCTGATGGCAAAATTTGAGTAGCATTTTCTATTCCAAATTCTATCCCAGCAAACATGTTTGCAAAGTTATCAGGTTTAAAGCCATTAATTTCCTTTGAAAAAATATCACTTTCAATTTTTTTATCACCACGCATGAAATTAATTGAGAAGTAGACTGAAATTTTATTAGTGTCCGAGTGCTTTTCAACATTTTTGATTTCAAATTTATAATTATTATCAATATTGTGGTTTATTAACTCTGGCTTTGCTTCTTCAACTGTAACATTTTCTTTACCTGGATAATCAATTTGAGCACTGCTTGCAATTTTATTAATATCATTTTTAGTTATTCTATCAATAGAAATTAGGTTTGAAGTTGCTATCTCTTCATAATATTTTGTAGTTTTTGTTGAGTTATTGTATTCGCTAATTCTAAATTTTATTCCAATCTTACCGCCTTGTTTTACCAAGGTTGCTGTTCCTTTAAAACTTAAATCACCATCAACAGCATCGTGAGCTGCTGTTTCAATGCCAAATCCCGGAACTTTTTTCGTCAATAAGATAGCAATTTGCTCAGATTTATTCTGATTATTTTTATCTTGTTTTTTGTTAATGAATAAGTGTTTTCTAAAGTCATAATAAATTTTAGTGCCATCGGCAGCATTTTTTAATCAATCATAGGCTTTATCATCATTTACTACTGCTATATCTTTAAAAACTTCGTATCCTTTTAGTATTTTTTCTGGCAATGCCTGTGCGAATCCTTCAAGAGTTTTGGTTATTTCTTTTGATGTTTCATTATCTGTTATTTTAATTTTTACATCAATGACTGTTCTATTATTTTTTTGTACATTAACACCAATAACTTCTGCTTTAAAGCTTTCTCCTTGTGCAACTTCTAACTTGATATCTTCTCTAGTAACTTTATCAGCAGTTTTTTGTTTTGTATTTTCATCGACACTAACTGTTACTAACTCATCATATTTTTTATCTTTTTTAGTTTCTACTTGGTCTTTTTTAGTAATGACCTCAAGAGTTATTGTTTTTTCATCTACTATCTTATTTGTTTTTGAGTTGGTTGCTAAATAAGATACTAAAACACCTTTACCCTCTTTAAATTTAATTTTTTTAATTTCTACACTAATATCATTGTTTAAGATTTCAACAACAATATCTTCAGGTTTTAATTCACTTGGTTTTTTGTTTGAATTTTTAGGCAGTGAAATTTTAAATAGTGTGTTTACATCAATTTCTTCTTGTTTGCCTCCATTTGCTTGCTCATTTTTACATGCAGCAGCAAAAAGCGGCAGTGCTGAAAGCGACATGCACGAACTTAGTAAAAAACCTATTTTTTTCTTCATTAATATAACTCCTTATAATAATTTGATATTTAATTTAATTCTAATAATTAAAGAGCGGGCGTGAATGCAACTACCCTAAAAACAAAAAAAAAAAAACCAATCCACATTTTTCCATATGTGGACACCTAATTATTATTCATTGATTAATTTCTTCCATTTTTTAATTACAGAATTAAGTTTAAATTCGCTCATTTTGACAAAACCATTTTCAAAAGCAATATTAGCAACTGAAAAATCATTAAAATCAAAATTAATTTCAACATTTTTATTCAATGTAGCTAAACGTTTGCAAAACATTGCGTCATTTTTACCTTTAATTAATTTATTTTTGAATGAGCCATTAATATTGTTGATGTTTTGATAAATATTTTCAATGCTTCCGTATTTATTTATTAATTTATTTGCCCCGATCTCTCCTATTCCAATTACACCTTTAATATTGTCAGATTTGTCGCCAGCAAGTCCTTTGAAATCTGGAATTAAGTGGGGTTTTATTTTGAATTTTTGTTCAAAATTTCATGGACTATAATAAATAAATCCCGCGCCTGACTTATGTAAAACTGATGTGTTGTTGTCTACAAGTTGTAAAAGGTCTTGGTCTCTTGAATAAATTATTTTTTTAATATTTTTGTTTTGGTTAGCAACACTTGCAATAATATCATCTCCCTCGTCACCAACCTTTTCAAATCAAGTAATATTTAGTGAATCTAATATTTCTTTAGTAATAATGAATTGGTCAAATATTTCAATTGGAGTTTGTTTTCTACCCGCTTTGTATTCTGGATAAAGTTCATGGCGCTTGGTTTTTCCATGAGCATCAAATGCTATAAAAATATGTGTGGGCTTAACAAAATTGATTAAATTAAAAAGCGACATAAAAAACACGTGAACAGCATTTGTGTTGCGATTATTATCATCTTTCATAGTTATTGCTTTTTCAGGATAATATGATGCGTAAAATGATTGAAACATCATAAAATTCCCATCTATTAATAATAATTTATTCATTTTTCTCCTAAATTTCTTTGTATGATAATAATTTTAATTTACCTTTATCATTTTTTATTTGTGCCTTAATTACATCACCACTTTTTAGCGGACTTCACAAGTTTCAAGCAAAATTATTAATAAAAAATGCTTGAGTTTTAGTATCATCATTTAATTCTATAACAAAGAATGGCTTTTGGTTTAGTTTTCTTATTGCTTTTACATTTGTCACTATAAATTCAGTGCTTCCAACTGGCAGCGTTAATAATTTAAAACCTGAATCATTTTTATATTTAGCAGTATTAAATGCATTGTATATTTGACCTAGTAAATTAATTTCATTTTTTGCTTCGTAATCAATGTCTTGTTCAACTAAATCATGATTTAAATCTAGATATCCTAAATCAATAATTGTTTGTTTGGAATCTAACCATGTTTTTTTCGCAAATAATTTATAGCATTCAAATATTGCTGTAAGGGAATTTTCAATGAATTTTACATTGCCATATTTACGAAAAACATTAGCCTTTGTTAATGTTTCGATCATGCTTTCAGTAATACCTGCAAAACGCAATCTAAGTATTGTTTCATTCAAATTGGTGCTAAATTCACCATTATTTTTGCGTTCATTTAGTATTTTATTTACACCTTCTGTACCAAACCCTTTTATCACATCAAAAGGAAGATATATTTCATTATCAACAATTGTTGCACTCATTTGCGAATAGTGAATATCGGGCGAATTAACTTTAATACCTCTATTTTTAATTTCATCAACAATACTTGAAATTTTAGTTTGTGAATTACGGTTTGAACTAATCAAAGCTGAATAAAAGTACAATGGATATTTTGTTTTATAATATGCCATTTTCATTGTTAAATAAGCATAAGCAACCGCATGTGACTTATTAAATCCATATTCGGCAAAACGCTCAATATTACTGTAAATTGAATTGATTTGGGAAATTTTAAGACCATTATTTAATGCGCCTGCAACAAACATTTGTTTATATTGTTTTATTTTAGATTCATCTTTTTTACTTATCGCTCTTCTTAAAAAGTCCGCCTGAGAAAAACTCATGCCTGCAACTTTTTGTGCAATAAGCATTATTTGTTCTTGATAAACCATAATGCCATAGGTAGATTTTAATATCTCATCATAAATAGGATGTATCTTGGTTACAAGGTTAAAATTATCTTTATTTTTAGCATAATCCTTTATGTAAGCCATTGGTCCTGGTCTAAAAAGCGAAATAATCGCATATAAATCATCAAACGTATTCAATTGAACTGTTGAAATTGTTTTTTTCATTCCTGCAGACTCAAGTTGAAATATTCCTTCAGTAAAACCTTTGTTTAATTGGTCAAGTGTTTTAGTGTCATTTAAAATATCAATTTTACTATTGTTAATTAAGTAGTCAAAATGCTCATTTAAAGGTAAATTATTTTCAATATTTTTTACCTCTGTCAATGTTTTTAAGCCTAATAAGTCAATTTTTAATAAACCAAAATTTTCAACATAATCCATTGTCAATTGAACTTGTTGATAATCAGTTGCGTTCATAGATGTAGGTGCATAATTAGATATTTTTTGTTTTGCAATAATTAAACCAGCGGGGTGGAAACTCTGTTGTCTAGGTAAACCTTCAATTTTTAATGAATATTCTAAAAGTTGAGGATATTTTTCAATCTCAATAATAAAACTATGGTTTTTTATTGAGGCTTGAGCAAGAGAATCTCAACCATCAAGTGTTTTAGAAATTCTATTAATATCTGCCAAACTTATCCCAAGCACTCTTCCAACATCTCTTATTGCAGTTTTTGCTCCAATTGTCTGAAAAGTTGAAATCAAAGCAATATTGTCAGCCCCATATTTATCTTTTAAGTAATCAAAAACTCCTTGTCTTCTGTCATCTTGTATATCGATATCAATGTCAGGCCAACTAACTCTTTCTGGATTCAAAAAACGCTCAAATAATAGGTCATATTTAAGTGGGTTAATTGACGTAATGTTTAGTAAATAAGAAACAAAAGAACCGCCAGCGCTACCTCGTCCAGGGCCAATAGCAATGTTATTATTTTTAGCTCAATTAACAAGATCTTGAATTATTAAAAAATAATTAACAAATCCAAGTTTTCTAATTATATTAACTTCTGATGTTAAACGAGAATATCAAACATCTTTGTCTTTTGGTAATTCATGAGCAATTCTTTGCAATCCTTCATTAATAAGTTTGGCAAAAAGTTTTTCATTTGTTTCATCATCGTTATTTTCAAAGCGTGCTAAATTTAGAGTTTTTGGCGGCAATTCAAAGTTACACTGATCTATTATTTTATTAATTCGATCAATAATTATTGGATCAACATCCGGAGAATCAAAATAATTATCATATTGAATTGTTGTTGGTAAATTAGCAACTTTTTGAAGTATATTTAGTGCTTCATTATCCTCAATATTTAATAATTGATTTTGTCTAACATAAATTCCGTTTTCAATTGAAATATCAATTGAATTCACAAAATAATTGCCATTGTTTATAATGTAGTTTTTCTTAGTTTTTGCATAGTAACCATTTGTTGGGTGATCTATGACAAAAATATTATTATCAATAATGTTTTCTATTGATAATTCAATATTTTTTGATTTATCTAGTATTAAATTATTTATTTTTTGAAAACCAGCGTAGTTTTTTGCTAATAAAATAAAACGGTATTGAGCAATATCAATATCAACCCCAACAATTGGTTTAATTTGATATTTTGAACAAAGATCTAAGAAAATTCCTAGACCAAACATATTGTTATAGTCTGTTAGCACCACAGCTTTTAAATTATTCTCTTTTGATTGCTTAACAAGATCTTCAATTCTTATTAAAGAGTTTAAAAACGAGTATTCAGTTGTGTTATATAAATTTATAAATTTATTCATATAATAATCATAAATTATCAATTTAACTTTTAAAATAAATTCCTAAATATTTGTTTAATAAACGAATAATTAATGTTTTATCCAACATTAAATATTGATTATCTGATACAAAACATAAGAAAAAAATGGCGCTATTTGCCATTTTGTTCATAAATTAATTTACCTTGAATTCGTCCACGCTCTAAGTCATTATCCAAAATCTCAATTGTGATGTTATCACCAACTTTCACGATTTCAGAAGGATGTTTTATAAAATGATTGTTATCTTTCTTCATATTACTAATATGAACTAAAACATTCTGTTTGATACCGATATAGACAAAAATACCAAAATCAGTAATACTTTGCACAGAACCTGTAATAATTAATCCTTTTTTTACATCTTCAGCGTTTAAAACATCTTTTTTAAGTATGTAGCCTTCTTTTTGGTCTCTTATATCCTTAGTAGGGTTTTTTAGCGATTCAATAATTAGCGTTATATCATAAATATTTGAATTGAATTTATTAGCTAACTCTTCAATATTTGCTGCTTCCAAAATTGATTTGTCTATATTTCCCAAATCAATTTTTAAATACTCACAAACGTCAAAAGCAAGCTTGTATGATTCAGGGTGAATTGAAGTTCTATCAAAGAAATTTTTAGAATCGTGAATTCTTAAAAAACCAACTGATTGTTCGAATGCTTTTGCACCTAAACCCTTAACTTTTTTAAGTTGCGAACGGTCACTAAAACGATTGATTTCACTTCGATAATCAATTATGTTCTGAGCAATTTTCTCACTTAATCCAGAAATGTGTTTTAGGATCGTTTTTGAGGCAGTATTTAAGTCAACTCCAACCTGGTTGACAACTTTGTCAACTTTAAAATCTAGTGCCTTGGATAATTCTTTTTGGTCAACATCATGTTGATATTGACCAACACCTAAGCTTTTTGGGTCGATTTTAACTAATTCATTCAAAGGGTCTTGGAAACGACGCGCAATATTAATTGCACTACGTTCCTCAACACTAAAATCAGGGAATTCTTCTTGAGCAATTTTTGATGCTGAATATACAGAAGCACCAACTTCGCTAACAACAACATATGAAATATCACTCTTATCATCGCGTTGTTTAATTAAATTAGCGATAAATTCCTCAGTTTCTCTCGAAGCAGTTCCATTGCCAATTGCAATAACGTTAACATTATATTCATTGATTAAATCATTTACAATCTTTGCGGCTTGAACTTTTTGGTTTTTTGGTGGAGTTGGATAAATAATATCTTTATCTAAAAAGTTTCCTTGTGGATCAATTACTGCAATTTTGCAACCATGTATATATGCTGGGTCAATTGCTAAAACAGTTTTATTTTTTACCGCAGGTCAAAGTAGCATTGATTCAAGACTATTTGCAAATAATTCAACAGCTTCTTTTTCTGCTCTTGCAAATAAATCAGATTTAATTTCGCGAATTATTGAAGGTGCAATTAAACGTTCAAAACTGTCTATCACAGCTTCATGAATAATTTTTCCTGTTTGTTTATTTTTAAAATAAAGTGCATTGATTTGATAAATTAAATGATTTTGATTAAAATCAATATCATATGAAATAATTTTTTTGTCTTCTGCACGTGAAATTGCAAGAACTCTGTGGTTTGGAATTTGTTTTACTTTTTCCTTGAAATCATAATAAAGTTCAAAGTTTTTATTTTCATCTTCAGCATTCTTTTTAAGTTTAGTAATAATTGTTCCAAATTTATAAAGCTGACCTTTTACATAGTCTCTTGCTAAGGCATCTTGCGATATTCATTGACTAATGATATATTTAGCTTGCTCTATTGCAAATTCTACTGTTGGCACTTTATCATTAATGTATTTTTCTGCATCTCTATAAGGGCTGTATTTTGGATCATTGTTGGTGAAAATTTCTTTTGCAAGCGGTTCAAGACCTAAAGCAATAGCCTCTGTGGCTTTTGTTTTTTTGCCAACTTTAAATGGTTCATAAATGTTTTCAACCTGAGCTTTAGTTTCTGCCAATCTCAATTTATTTTCAATATCTTTGGTCAAAAGATCTTTTTCTTTAAGTATTTGAATTATTGCTTCTTTTCTTTTGTTTAGTTCAATGTTGTATTCATACATATCACTAATTTTTTGAATAACTTCTTCATCTAAACCGCCAGTTTGGTCTTGACGATATCTAGCAATAAAAGGGACAGTTGAATTTTCTGCCAATAAAGCTAAAACAACTTGAACCTGTTTAATATCAAGTTCAAGTTGTTTAGCCACGAATTTAATTGATATTTCATTCATGTTTCATCCTTAATTTTGTGTATTGGTTTGATTTGTTGTTTGTAAATTAAATCAAGCATCTAAAACAAGTTTCAATGTTACTATTTGTGCTTTTTTAATTTGTGTCTTTGCATCATCTCCAAACATTTTTTTAGAAATAAGTTGTTTGTATTTTTCAATAATATTTTTGTCAAATGTTTCTTTAAAATTGAATGATTTTTGAGCTTGTGAAGGTTTGTTTAAAACAATTTTAACGTTTGAATTTTCACTCTTCATTGTTTCAATAGCAATTGCCAGTTCATTCAACTTGTTTGCTAAGTGCAATTTTGTATTATTATCCGATTCAATAAAGTTTCTATCCATTAATTTATAAGATAGTTTGTCAGAAATTGTAGTTTGTACAGCAGCGTTTACAAATTCATTTGTGACGTTTGTTGCGCTATTATAAACAGATTTTAACGCTTCTTGTTCATCTTGGTTTGAGTCTTTAAAATTAATAGTTATTGTTTTATTTTCGTAGTCTTTAATTATTTGTGCTTGTGAAAGGTGCTTTGCGAATTCAACATAAACTGACAAGACTTTTTGTTTGTCAATTACACTTTCAAATTTAAGTGATTGGAATTCTTTAACAAAACCATTTTTGAATTCTTTAATTATTTCCGAAGAACCTTTATCAAAGATTTTCCCAAAATCTATTTGTCCGTTTTGATTTACATATTCATTATAGTCATGTTGTTTATTGTTTTTGTTTTGTTTTTTAGCTGCAGATTCAGAAATATTTTTTGATGCTTCATTAATAAATTCATCCATATTAATTTCGTCTTTTAAGTTGTATAAAGCTCTAAAAAACGGATAGTAATCTGCGGGTAGTGCGATTTTGTTACGAGATATTGCCGAAAGTACACTTGCATTTGCTTTTACAATTGAATTTTTGTTTGTAAAAAATCCCGCTGATGCAATAAAGCCTACTGAAATTGGAACAATTGCAATTGGCGCAACTAAAGCACCGCCCAATCTTATTAAACCAACCCTTTTGCCTTTATCTTTTAGTTTTTTAAGTCTTAAACGTGTAACAAACACAAGAAGGTTAGCAAGAATAATAGCTAAAATATGAAATGCTGTAAGTATTAATATAAATACTAAACATGCTACAAATGGTCAAAAGTCATTTTTATCAAAATATTTTACATCAGGAACATGTTTAAAGCCATTTATTGCCGCTGTTATTCCAATTGCGGCGAATAATCCTACAAAATCAAATATCATTAAAAATAATGCATATCAAAAGCCTCTAAAAATTCCTTTTAATAAAGCAATCAATAAAAATAATGTCAATAGAGAACCAATTATTATGTGTCAAATAATTGGATTTTGCATTGCGGTTTGCATTTTATTCATAAACTCTAGCAATGTTTCACTGTTAAAATTTTTCATAAAAAAATGATACATTATTTTTAATATGTGCGAAATTGAAATATAAAAAATAAAGCGGCAAATTTTACCGATTCAATTGAAAAAATATTCATATTAGTAAATTTAATCAATAAGACGAGAGTTATTCAGTTTCTTAAATGGATTTGATTTATCAATATTGTCGATAAATAGTTTGCCTTGTAAATGGTCTAATTCGTGTTGTGCAACAATCGCTAAATAACCTGTTAAATCTTTGGTGACATACTTTTTCTCAAGAAATGAATATGCTTCAAAAACAATACGATTAGCTCTGTAAACTAAACCAGATTGTGATTTTATATTTGAACCAACACTTAAGCAACCTTCCCCCTCAGCTAATGCAACTTTGAAATCAGATTTTGCAATAATTTTTGGATTTATAAAAACATCTTTAATTGGTTTTTGGCCTGGCTCAATCAAATTTGAGTTTTCATCGCTAAAATTAATATAAAACATGTTTTTAAGAATCCCATACTGAACAGCAGCCACTCCTACCCCAGGTTGATAAAGAGTTCCATCTTGTTGGCTATCGTCAATATGATAAATCATCGCATTTGCTAAATCAATATCTTCTTGAATCATTGGTATTGGAATATCCTTTGATTTTTCTCTAAGAACTTTATTTGGCAGTTGTTTAATTTTGTACTGTTTTACATCTAATTTATATTTCATATAATATTTATGATACCATAAATAAAATATGTTTGCGAGGTAATATGCTTAGAATCATTTCAGGTAAATATCGAAGATTATTAATCAATAGACCGCCAAGAGAAATAACAAGACCAACAAAGGATAATATCCGAGAATCAATAATAAATTCACTGCGGTTTGAATTAGAAAATAAGAATGTTCTTGATTTATTTGCAGGCTCTGGTGCATTAGGTATTGAAATGCTAAGTAATGGCGCATCTCATTGTGTTTTTATTGAAAAAAATCACAATGTCTTTAACATTTTGAAACAAAATATTGAATCTTTAAAAATAGAAAATTCAAATGCATACAAAAGTGATGCAGTTGCCTATTTATCAAATGTTAGCGATGCAAAATTTGATTTTATTTTAATCGATCCACCGTATAAGCAATATGATCTTGTTATGCAAGTATTGAATTTAATTGTCGAAAAAAATTTATTGAATAATTCAGGAAAAATAGTTGTTGAAACTGACGATATCAACCAAATACATTTACCAAATGAATTTAAAAATATTCAAATTCGTAAATTTGGTAAAGTGAACATTATATATTTAAGTAAATAAAAAAGCCAGCAAACACGACACTTATTGATGTGGCTGCTGTGTTCCCACCCTGACCAGGTTACAATGTTATCGTTTTACTGACGTTATTATTATAATATAAAAAATGTTAAATATAATATAATTAAATTATGAGAAATTTTTCATATAAAGATATTTCAAGATTAGCAAAAGTATCAATTAGTACTGTAAGTAGATATTACAATAATGGGTATGTAAGTAAAAGAACACGTGAAAAAATTGAAAAAGTTGTAAAAGACCATGACTATTACCCAAACAATGGTGCTAGATTGATTAAAGGAAGATCGAGATCTATTTTTACAATATTACCTGATTTTTATGAAGGTTCTTTTAACCATATTGTTACTGGCATTGAGCATGCTGCAAAATTGCACAATAAAAAAGTGTTTATTACACATACTTCAGTTGAACAAGACCAATATATTGAAACAATTAAATATTGCTTGGCTTGAAAACCTAGTGCAATGGTTTTCTTTTTACCTAAAATTGACAATGAAAAAATCATTCATTTTATTAAACACCATGTTTCAGAATCAATTCCTATCATCTATGGAGAACAAGCAGAATCGATCAACTGGATCGATGTGGATGTTGAAAATTCATTCTATTCTGTAACTAAAAGTTTCTCAGAATATATAGAAGAAAACCAAAAAATTGTTTATGCAGATGATTCAAAATTATCACCACGTCAAAAACAACTACGTTACTGAGGATTTAAAAAAGCCTGTGATAAATTAAATATTGAATACGAAAGATACGAAGTTAACAATAAGAACAATCAAGAAGTTCAAAAATTCCAAAAATATCTTCAAGACAAAGACTTGGTTAATGTTGTTTGTTCAACACATGAAACATTTATAAACTTAGTTTCATCAAATGACACTCAATTACGTTTAACTGATATTGGAACTCAATCAATTTATGATACTCAAAAGAAATATAAAGCCAAAATTTTTATTGATTATCATAAAATTGGCGAACAAATTGAAAAAACGGTTCATGAGATAAGTCAGAAAAAAGAATCAGAAACTTATGATAAAAATAATAAGCAATATTCACAAATTATTTTTAGACCATCAATACTTACTCAAAAATAGGGCGCGCCGCCCTATTTTATTTATAATTTTTTAATACTTTTTGCAAATAGCGATCATTATCGCGCTTTTTAATTTGCTCTCTTTTGTCTGCTTTATTCATTGAAGTTACAAGTGCAATTTCAATTTTAATTCTTGATGCATTATTAAAATAAATTTTAGTTGGCAATATTGTTGAATTACCAAAACGTTCTTTTTTCGATTGAAGACGTAAAATTTCATTTTTGTGCATTAATAATTTACGCTCACGAGTTTCATCACATTTAACTAACATAAATTGCTTGAATGTTGCATTATTTAATCATATTTCATTATTTTTGAAAAAACAATAAGCATTAGTTAGTTGAACCGTGCCAGCACGAGCTGATTTGACCTCTCAGCCCTCAAGAACCAAGCCAGCTTCATAAGTTTCTTCAATTTTATAACCGTGTAAACCTTTTCGATTGTCGCTTATTATTTTCATATTTTAATTATAGCAATCAACATTGTTTTGTATTGAAAAAGTTGATAAATAAAAAACGAGAGGCTCGTTTTAGTTAATGTGTTTTAAAACATCTTGTTTTAATTCATTGTAAGGTTTGTAGCCAATCATTTTTTGAAGTACTTCGCCATCTTTCATAATAAATCATGTAGGTAGGTTTGTAATTCCGAATTCGCCTGAAAGTTTCATGTTTTGGTCAACATCAACACGGAATACAGGAATACCATCTTTGTTTGCTAATTCTTCACTTGATTCTTTAAACATTCTGCATGGAGGACATCATACAGCATGGAAAACTAGTAGATAAACGCCTTTTTGGTTTGGTTTAATTTCATCGTATCAAATTGCTTGTGTAATATCTTTCATATTTTGTCCTTTCGATATTTACTATTTATGAACTTATTTTAAAACAAAAAAACAAATTATGAATAAAAAAATAGTTAAATTTTAAGTTTTTTTAGAAAATGCGATTTTAAAACTAAAATACAAATTTTATTTTTTTATTAATAATGATTAGTTTTTACAAGAAAAATAAGGAATAAAAATCCCTTATTTCGACTATAAATCAATATTTTTGACATATTTAGCATTTGACTCAATGAATTCACGTCTTGGAAAGACTTCATCACCCATTAAAGTTGTAAAAATTCAATCCGCTTGCGCTGCATCACTAACTTGAACTTGTAGCATTTTACGGTTGTCAGGGTCCATAGTTGTTTCTCATAATTGTTCAGCGTCCATTTCTCCCAGACCTTTGTAACGTTGCACCGTTATTTTTTGACCATTAGACATCTCACTCATGACAATTTCTTTTTCAGAATCTGTATAAGCGTACTTGATTGTTTTACCTTGTTGCAATCTATATAATGGGGGTTGTGCAATGTAAACAAAACCATATTCAATCAAAGGTCTAAAATAACGATAGAAGAATGTTAAAAGAAGTGTTCTAATGTGCGAACCATCCACATCGGCGTCAGTCATTATTACAATTTTATGATATCTTAACTTGTTAATATTGAATTCTTCTCCAACCCCTGTTCCAAGTGCAGAAATTATTGAAAGAATTTCTGCGTTTGAAAAAACTTTGGCAGGAGTATTTTTTTCAACATTAATTACTTTACCACGCAATGGTAAAATTGCTTGTGTTTCACGGTTTCTACCGTTTTTAGCAGAACCACCCGCAGAGTTACCCTCAACAATGTATAATTCACTAATTTCTGCGTTTTTAGACGAACAATCGGCAAGTTTACCAGGTAATGAACCCGTATCAAAAACAGTTTTGCGACGCGCAGCATCTCTAGCAGCTTGTCCTGCTAAACGTGATTTGCGGGCATCAATTATTTTTTGAATTAACAATTTAGCTTCACTTGGATTTTCATTCATAAAGCGTTCAAAAGCTTCGCTAAAAATTTTATTAACAGCAGCACGAGCATCCTTGTTGCCAAGTTTACCTTTCGTTTGCCCTTCAAAAATTGGGTCAGTGTGCTTAATTGAAATAATTGCAACGATACCTTCTTTAACATCATCTCTTGTAAATTTGTCTTCTTCTGATTTAACAAATGAATTTATAGTCGCATAATTATTAACAATTCTAACTAAGGCGTCATAAAATCCACTCTCGTGTGTTCCACCCTCAACTGTAATTATGTTGTTTGCGTAACTTACAACATTGCTTGTGATTTTTTCATTATATTGAACAGCAACTTCAACAGCAACCGCTGGCTGCTCACCATGAGCATATTCGCCTTCAGCATAAATTACTTCAGGGTGAATTAATTTTTGACCTTTATTTAATTCTTTAACATAGTCAACAATACCACCCTCAAAATGATATTCAACAATTGAGTTTTCACGCTCGTCTTCGACAGAAATTCTCAGTCCTCTATTCAAATATGCAATTTGTTTAGCGTGGTCAACAACAACGGCACGTTCAAAAGGTAAATTATCCATAATCGAATAATCTGGATGAAAACGCACTTTTGTTCCAGTTTCACCAGGTGCGTCGCCAATAACACTCAATGATTGTACAGTTTGCCCACCATTATTAAAGTGTGCATAGTGTAATTTTCCATTACGTTTAACTCAAACTTCAAAATCATCACTTAGTGCGTTGACAACTGACGCACCTACACCATGAAGTCCCCCAGAAACTTTGTAGCTTTCTGAGTCAAATTTTCCACCAGCATGCAGCACAGTTAAGACAGTTTCAACAGTTGATAAACCAGTTTCAGGGTGTAAATCAGTCGGAATACCACGGCCATTATCCTCAATTTCAGCATAACCATCTGCAGTTAATTTAATTGAAACTTTATCGGCATAACCCGCCATACATTCATCAACTGAGTTATCAACAATTTCTCAAATTAAATGATGAAGTCCCCGCAAACCGGTTGAACCAATATACATACCTGGGCGCACCCTAACAGCTTCTAAACCTTTTAAAACACGTATATTCGATGCACCATATTCTTTATTTTCCATTGCTGTCTCCTTATATATTAATATTTATAATTATATTGAATTTTTTATTTTTTGGTATTTGCAAACTAAAATAATTTATAATATAAATGAAACGCCTCAAAGGCTGTGTTTTTTTACATTATTTAGAAAGGAGTATCATGCAAGAAAACAAAAATGATGAATTATTCAAAAAGCAAGATAAAAATAATTCATCTAATTTTACAAAAAATGAAGTTGTAAATAATGAAGTTCATTTAGATATTTTTACCCAAGAACCTGGCAAAAATGTTGCAAAAACAGTTTCAAGAGAAAATACAACATACCAGTACACAAAAATGTCAAACTTTGTGCTAAAACTATCTAAATTTTATGCTCCTATGCCGATGTGAAAATTGTGTTTGATAACTTCTGGTTTTGCAATTTTATTCGGTATCATTGGTGTTTTTTTAGTTAAAAACCCTGGTATTTATAACTTTGGAGCAGCTGCTTTTGGTCAAGCAGCTGCAAGAATTACAAACGTTCTTTTAAGAGAAAATAAAAATATAACTCCAGAAATATATAACGTAATTGACCACGCATTATTCTGAATTTTATACATTGTTTTATCAATTCCAATATTTATTTTTGGATGAAAGAAAACAGGTAAAGTATTTACCTTATTAACTGTATTATTTTTAGTAGTTTCATCTCTAGTTTCATTTGCAATTGGTCAAATTCCAGGTTCTGGAAAATTGTATATTATTGGTAATTTTGAACACAATAATATACCTACAATTTTAAAGGACCATATTTCAAATGAGATTTGACATGGCAAATCTCAAATGTGGAGTTTGATTCCCCTAAATTGAAATGATGCAGGCAATGTTATTGCTCAAATGATTTTTGGTTTTGTGTATGGATTTTTATTAGCTTACTTCTTTGCAATTATCGCAATTATTGGCGGTTCAGCTGGTGTTACCGGGATTATTGGCGAATATATGTCAGTTGTAAAACACAAAAACTTCGGAACAATCAATGGAATAATAAACATAATTATTTTACTTATTGCTGTTGTTTTTGGTACATACTTACCTGGTTCATTATTATTAGAAAGCATCACAAAAGGTATTGATGGTAATAGCGTAGAATCTTGAAAACCATTTGTTGAAAAAATAAAAGGTTGAAGAGATTTAACTCAATATGAACTAGGTCAAATTTATGACACATTAATTGGCATTAAAAACGTTGCTTGACAGCCATCAATGTACTTTTCTCCAAACTTTTTATCAACAGTAATTTCAAATGTTGTGTTTGTTGTTATGCTTAACAAATTATTCCCAAGATTTAAAGTTGTTCAATGTAAAGTTTACTCTCCACACATGAGTAAAATTAAGCAAGCAATTGTTGGTGATAAAAAAACAATCAACAACTTTACAGTTACAATTGGAGAAGGTGGATATTCTGGTTCAAGAACAAAAGTTCTTTCATCAATTACTTTATACAAACAAATACCACGTTTAATTAAGAAAATTAGAGAAGTTGACGAAAACGCCTTAATTACAATTTCAAACGTTGCTTCATTAGACGGTAATTTATACATACCAAGTGGTAAATTTTAAAAGTGGTTAACCACTTTTTTTGTTTTGTCATTCGCTAATTGGCTTCATACAATATAATTAAATTATTAAATTGAGGTACAATGGATTACATAAATTTCGAACTAAAATTACGCCAAATATTAAATAAAGACAATGGCCCAAAATTGTTATTAAAAATGATTGAAGCTCCCTATCGCTATCAATCACAATATCAATTATTTGATGCTCTAACCAAGATGAACCAGTCGTTTTTAAGAACTCAAGAAAACAAATTTAACAAATTTATTATTGAATGCGCGGAATCTCTAATTACAAATAGCTTTGAAGAAAACGGAATTCAACATATAAAAAGTAGCTTTAATTTAACTTTTATTGATAAATCAAAAGTTGATACAGAAACCAATTTGAGTGCAGAACAAATAATAGAGCTAGCCGAAGAAGTGAAATTTAGATCTAATTTGGCATTCATTGATACGCAAAACAAAAAAATGTATGTTGTTTTTGCTCGAAAACGTGACACATTTGATAAAAGTTCCCTTGCAAAATTACTTGAAAATATTACCAAAAGAAACAATGCACTTATAAATTCTTATCAAGACTATCAAATCAATTTTATTTACTGATTTATAGATGAATTCTATACAAAAAATTTTGACGTATTCAATTCATTTTCAAAACAAAACGAATCAGAAAATAATAATATTATGTTTTTATATGGATCGCAATTTTTAGGTTTATTTAACTTGCAAAATGATTGAGATAATATTCAATCACATATGAAAAAATTCAAAACTAATTCAATACAAGATATTTATAAAATGCCAAACTTAAATAAAGACCCAGAAACTTTTGAATTCATGGTTGAAATGAGTGCTAAGAATTGAGAGAAATTAAGTTCAGACGAACCAGACATGATAAACCTAAGGAACATTGTATTTGATAATCAATCAGAATCTAGCAACTATATTAGAGCCATGCGCGAGCGTAATCAAAAACTATCAGATGAGTTTGGGGTTGAGGAATAATTATGAAGAGATTAGGGCTTAGATTAGATTCAAACATTAATTCAAAACCCGATATTTTCAAGATTGAAAAATATATTGAGTATTTAACCAAATGAATTCAAAATACGGTTAAAAAAGCAAATTGTGAAGGTGTAGTAGTTGGAATAAGTGGAGGCATAGATTCTGCACTTGTTGCAGCACTTGCAAAAAAGGCATTCCCAAATAACACATTAGGCATAGTAATGCCAATTGATTCAATGAAATTTGACCTTAATGATATTGAAGCTTTATCAAAAAACCTAAATCTTGAACTTTTAACAATAGATTTAAAATCAACATTTGACGAATTGAACAGTAAAATCAATATAAAAGACAAAATGGCAATTAGCAATATCAAACCAAGACTTAGAATGACTACACTTTATGCTATTGCACAAGAAAAAAAATATTTAGTTGCTGGAACTGATAATGAGGATGAATTATTTATAGGATATTTTACTAAACACGGCGATGGTGGAGTTGATTTTTTACCAATTAGTAGATTACTAAAAAATGAGGTTAAGTTGTTAGCTAAACACCTTAATGTTCCTGAATCAATAATAAATAAAAAACCGTCAGCGGGCCTGTGAGAAGGTCAAAGCGATGAAAATGAACTAGGATTCACTTATAATGATTTAGATAATTATTTAAATAATAATTTAGAATTAGTAGAAACTAATATAAAATTAAAAATTGATAGATTGCATAAGAATTCTCAACATAAAAGAGATAAAGCATATAAACCAAAATCAATTGAACAATATTTTAAAAACAAAAAAGGAGACAAATAATGGCAGGACATTCACACGCGGCTAATATTATGCACAGAAAAGGCGCTCAAGATAGAGCTAGAGGAAAAATTTTTCAAAAGTTATTTAAAGAAATTTTTGTAGTTGCTTCTGGCACTGGTGGTGCAGACCCTGATACAAACCCAGCCCTAAAACTTGCAATTTCTAAAGCAAAAGCAAAAAATATGCCCAAAGCAAACATTGAAAGAGCCCTTGCAAAGGCAAAAGGTGAAGCTAAGGATGGAGCAACATTTACCGAAACATTATTCAATGCAACAATAACAGGCGGAGCAACATTCTTAATCAAAACACTTTCTGACAACATGAACAGAACAAAATCAAATATGGCAGCCCACTTCAACCGTCAAAATGCTGTTTTAGGTAAAACCGGTCAAGTTCCTTTTCAATTTGATTTAAGAGGAATTCTTGAAATTTCAAAAGATTTGATTGATGAAGATACTCTAACATTAACTGCTTTAGATAATGGCGCAGAGGATATTGATGTAGATGAAAATTCTTACTTAATTTTTTGTGCTCCCGAGAATTTTGCAGCACTTAAGAATGCAATCGAATCTGGCTTAGGAATTAGTGAATTTTTACAATGTGAAGTGACATATATTCCAAATTCAACAGTTGAATTAGAAGCTGACAAAATAGATAAAATAAAAGAATTCATTGCTAGACTTGAAGACGATGATGATGTTCAAGAGGTTTACCATAACATTGAATTAGAAGACTAAATCAACAGCAGTTGATTTTTCTTTTTTCAATTGGAAAACATTGAAAAAAGAAAAAAATATTGTTTTTAATAATTAGATAAAACATACTAAATCATTTATTTATAATAAATATTAGTATTCCCTTGAAATATATTATTTGCATGATTAACACATTTAATATGAATTTAAAATTCATTTCGCAATTTTTAATATTTTAATATTAATATAGGAAAAACAATTTATTTCTATATTTTATGGAGAATTATTTTTTTAAAAAATGATTAGTAAATCATATTTCTAATTTGATATTATTTATATAACTAATAATTTAAATCTTATTATTAAATACAAGGTTCGGAGGGTGTGTGTTTATTTCTTACGAAGATTTTCTAAATAAATTAGAAAATAAATTAAAACATGTAAATGAGGAATATAAGAAGGTTGTTGGCTCAATAATTAAGTATCCACATAGATACATGGGTCTGTTTCGATTAAGCAACATTAAAACCAAATTAATTCAAAACATAACACAAAGTAGAGAAATATGATTTGGCGATTTCCTAGAAGAAATAATCACTGAGTATTTATCAAAAAAATTTAAACTTTTAGATAAGAGCATAAAAAATATTAACGGGGAAACTTTTAAAATAGATCATTTTTTTAGATGCAATGATACCTTGTACGTTGTTGAACAAAAAATTAGAGATGATCACGATAGCAGCAAAAAAGTTGGACAATTTATTAATTTTGTAAAAAAATATAAAACAGTTAAAGAATTATATCCTGAAAATAATGTCAAAGGAGTATTGTGATTTATTGACGATAATTTTACGAAAAATAAAAAATATTATTCAGCAGAAATACAAAAAGAATTCAAAAATAATGAAGATATAAAGTTATTCTATGGCGCCACCTTTTTTGATTGGTTGGATATAACCAGCATGTGGCAAGAAATAAGATCACACTTATTACGATATAAAATAGAAAATGCAAATTTTGATTTTGAAATTCCTGATTTTGATAAATCAGACAAAATTCTCAACTTACTTGTCGAACTGCCTGATAGTGAATGAGATAAACTTTATTACAATAGCGATGAAGTATATGATAATTTAAGAAAAGAATTATTTCCAACTGGGTCAAATCTAGAGCGTGCCAAAAGAAAAAGAAAGAAATAACTATAAGGAGTGTAAATTGAAAACAAATTTAATAATAAATGGGGATTGTATTGCTGAATTAAATAAAATTCCAGAAGAAAGTATTGATTTAATCTTTGCCGACCCTCCTTATTGGATGAGAACAACAGGAACTCTTTTGCGTGTTGAAGGTACAGAATTTAAAGGTGTTAATGATGAGTGAGATAAATTTGCATCAAACGAGGATTATTACCAATTCACAAGAAAATGGCTTGAGGCATGCTATAGAGTTTTAAAAAAGAACGGTTCTTTTTGGGTTATAGGGGGTATGCAATGTATTTACACAATTGGCGCAATAATGCAAGATATTGGCTTTTGATTTTTAAATGATGTAATTTGGCACAAAACAAATCCAACCCCCAATTTCAAAGGAACAAGACTTACAAATAGCCATGAAACATTAATTTGGGCTACAAAAAGTGAAAAATCTAAATACACTTTTAATTACAAAACAGCAAAAGAGCTTAACATTAATGTCAAAGATTTCGACAAAGGTTACCGTAAACAATTAGGCTCTGTATGACATTTTTCAGTTGCAAGCGGAAATGAAAGAGTTAAAGACCATGAAGGAGTTAAACTTCACAATACTCAAAAACCAGAGGAATTACTATACAGAATAATAAACATTTCCTCAAATATTGGCGATATTGTTTTGGACCCATTCGGGGGCACAATGACTACGGGCAAAGTAGCAAAAATGACAGGCCGAAACTATATAATGATTGAAAAAGATCCTAAATATTGCTACTACGGACAAAAAAGAATTGATGAAACTCTAATTCAAATTGGCAATATTGAAAAAGCAGTATATGATAAAAAACCACCAAAAACAACATTAAAAGAGATGATTAACGCCAAATATTTTATTGTCAATGAATATTTATATTTTAAAGATGATGAAAAAGGCGAGGTAATGCTGAATAAGGATGGTAAAGTTATACTTAATAATGGCGAAATAACTGACATTCATAGTGCTGCTGCAAAAATATCAAATAAAAATGCTAATAGACTGAATGGATTTGACTATTGGTTTGTTATTAGAGATAATCAAAAAGTATCAATCAAAGAAATTAGAGAAAACTATCGAAGAGATGTTTTGGGTTTTGAATAAAATTAAGAAAATTTTGCAAAATGTGTCAACACTCCGTTGACATTTTTTTATGTTGTTTATAAACTTAGATGGCAGCGTTTAATATAGACACGCAGTCTCAAATTTTGCATTATTTTGGTATAATACAAAATATTTATAGGAGGTCTTATGTTGGAAGTTCAAAACTTATGTAAAGTATTTAGTGATAAAAAACTTTTTGAAAATGTAAATTTAAAATTCACTGAAGGTAATACCTATGGAATTATTGGGGCTAATGGCGCTGGAAAATCAACATTTTTAAAAATTTTAGCAGGGGAAATCGAAGCTACAAGCGGCCAAATTATTATTGAAAAAAATAGACGTTTAAGTGTTTTAAGTCAAGACCACAATGCATTTGATGACCTTATTGTTACCGAGGTTGTAGTAATGGGCAACACAGATTTATACAAAATTAAGGCCGAAAAAGACGCTATTTATGCAAACCCCGACGCAACAATGGAAGACTACACTCGTGCTGGCGAACTTGAAGAAAAATTTGGTGAACTTGGTGGATGAACAGCCGAAAATGATGCTCAAGAACTATTATCTGGACTACAAATACCAAAAGACAAATGAGATTTACCAATGAATCAATTGACTGCCAATCAAAAAATTAAGGTTCTTTTAGCAAAAGCTTTGTTTGGTAATCCTGACATTTTAATCATGGACGAGCCAACAAACCACTTAGACTTACGCTCAATTAAATGATTAGAGAATTTTTTAGCAGACTACCAAAATGTTGTTATTGTAGTTAGCCACGATAGTGACTTTTTAGATAATATTTGTACTCACATTGTTGATATTGATTATAATGAAGCTAAAATTTATACCGGAAACTATACTTTCTGAAAAGAATCTAGCCAACTTGCTCTTGAACTTATGAAGCAGTCTAATGCTAAAAAAGAAGTGCAAATTGAAAAACTAAAACAATTTATTGCTCGTTTTAGTGCTAACGCCTCAAAATCAAGACAAGCAACTTCGCGTAAAAAATCTCTTGAAAAAATAACTCTAGATGAAATTAAACCTTCGAACCGTAAATACCCATACATTAATTGAGATATTAACAGAGAACCTGGCAAAGATATCATTGAAGTAGAGGGTTTAACATATGAAGAAAACGGGAAAATAATGTTCCAAAATGTATCATTTTCCCTATCAAAAGGTGAAAAAATGGTTCTTATTGGTGAGGATGACATTGCCAAAACTAGATTTTTAGAATGTTTACTCGGATTAAGACAACCAACTTCTGGAACAGTAAAATGAGGTCAAACAATCAAACACACTTACTATCCAAATGATAATAAAAAATACTTTACAGAAGATTTAACAATTCTTGAATGAATTTCAAAATGACCTTTAGAAAATTCAACTGAGGAAACCAGAGATGTGTCTGACCAAAGAATGCGTGGTTTTTTAGGTAGAATGTTATTTTCAAATGATTCAGTATTCAAAAAAGTAGCGGTTACATCAGGTGGGGAAAAAGCAAGATTAATGTTTTCAAGAATGATGCTTTTGGAGGCAAACTTTTTAGTTTTAGATCAACCTTTAGACCACTTAGATGCCGAAAGTATTGACTCACTAATTTCAGGTCTAAAATCATATAGAGGCGGGGCAATATTTACAACTTACAACCGTGCACTAGTAAATCAAGTTGCTAATGTAATTCTAGAAATTGCACCAGATAAAAGTTTTATCTACCATGGCACTCTTGATGAATATGAAAAAATTATGAATTATTAATTGCAAAAAACATGGGCTAAACTCCCATGTTTTTTTGAACCACATAGTTAAAATTCTTTTTCAAGGCATAGTCTTTGACTAATTTGTTTTCATAAGGAACAACTAATGTAATTTTTTCACTTAAATTGTTGAAAGCAAATTCCGCGATTTTTTCAATACTTTTTGGTATATAAACAGTTTTTAAGCCACTCAATCCATTAAATGTAAAGTCAACTAACTCTGTTATCCCTTCTTCTAAAACCACTTCCCTTAAGTTTGGTTTCGATGAAAATTCATTACCATTAAATTTAACATTATGATGAACTACAACTTTTGATTTACCGCCTTGAACCGTTATTAATTTTGAGAAATCGTTATTGTAAAGAACACCTTTATAAGAAGCAAACCAATAATTACCAGGTTCTACTATTATTTTTTCTAACATTGGTGCAGAAAATGAATTTTTGCCATCAACAATATTGCTTAATTCTTTTGGCAAAATTAAACTTTTAACCGGATTAGACATTGGAGTAGAGATTAATTTTGAATAGTCTTTTGTATATAAAATTCCGTCTTTCGCTGTAAAATGTTTATTTTCGTCAGACACTGCATATGATTGTAAAAACTTTGGTGCAATTTCAAAATCGATTTTTTCGATATTCTTGCCAATATGTAAATGAGTCATATTTTTATTTGAATAAACATTAATGCTTATTGACTTAACTGGCATATTTTTGACATTTGCTGGAATTTCTAGCTTACTTTGGTTGCTATCGCTAAGACCTAGTACAGACAAACCATGTCAATATTTGTATAAAATTTGTCCTTCAGCAAATGTAGTTTGCAATACTTCATCAGCTCGATGATCATTTGATATTTCTGAGCTTGATTTCATAAAGTAGCTATTATTAACAATTCCTCAAGTCGCATCTGAGTGTACCCACTCAGATTTTTCTTCATTATAAAACATAACTCATTGATGAGCACCCGCAGATGATCAACCTGTAACCATAACACTTTTAACACCAATAACATCTAACATCGCTTTATATAATGAGCTAATACCGCCACAAACTGCAACCTTATGTATAAATACATCATATGCATTTATATACTGCATTTGATTCCCGGTTGCATATTTTATGCTCGAAGTTATTCAATCATATATTCGCTTTATCTTATTAATTGTTGAATTGGTTTTTTCTTTTTCAATTAAATTTAATACAAATTGGGCAATTTCATTCATTTGTTTTGCTGAGTAACTATCATCTTTATAAACATTTAAATTTTTAGGGCCGACAATATTTAAAAAATTTTCAACTTGTAGATTTAATACAGTATTATTTTCATTTTTAGAATTTTGTTTATCATTTTTTAAACTATTTTTTATTGCATCTAATTCTGGATAATCAGGCTCATTTGTTTGATTTTTACCTTTTGAATTATTGGTTTCTAAACTTATATCTGATTTGTAATATAAAGGTTTTACATCTTCAGCTTTTTTTAGTTTTGATGCTTCTTTTTTAATATTTTCTAAATCCTTTTTTAACTTGGTGTTTGACTCAATCAATTCTTTATATTGAGATTGAGCAAAATTACTGTTTTGCTCTAAAAATGAATCAATTTGGTCAAATATAATTTCATATTTATATTTTGCGTTTTCATTAACAAGTTCACTTTTTAGAGTTCTGATTTCATTAAAAAAGTTATTTCTTATTAGTATTTCTTTTTGAAATTTTTCAATTTCTTTTCTAGTTGGATCTTGTTTTTTACCCGAACCTAATTTTTGATCAGGATTGTTTTGGTCGTTGCTATTTTGCGAACTATTCTCAACCTTATCAGGCTCTTTTTTAGTGTTTTGGCAACTCATTGCGGACATAACACTTAATCCAGAAATTACTGTAGCCAAGGGTAAAATTATTTTTATTTTTTCATATTATTTATTTTATATAAATAAAATTGAAATCAATATTTTTTAAAATAAAAATCTCGCCAAGCGAGATTGATTATTTATTGATAATGAAATTATTTGAATTCTACTGTAGCACCAGCTTCAGTTAGTTTTGCTTTTAGCTCTTCAGCTTCGTTTTTTGAAACATTTTCTTTAACTGTTGCAGGAAGTGCTGAAACTAATTTGTTTGCATCCATTAGAGCTAATCCTAAAGTTTCTTTAACAACTTTAACAATAGCTAATTTTTTACCGTTGTCAGCTGTAATAACAACGTTTACAGTTGATTTTTCTTCAGAAGCTTCAGCAGCAGCAGGAGCAGCAGCAACAGCAACAGCTGATGGATCAATTCCAAATTCTTCTTTCATTGCTTCAACTAATTCCATAACTTCTTTAATTGACATTTCTTTTAAAGCAGAAATAAATGTGTCTTTTTCTAATTTAGCCATAATTTTTTTCCTTTCAATTATTAATTTGAATTAATTATTCACTTTCTTTTTCACTGTAAAGTTTTAAAGAAAGGGATAGTTGTTGTAAAGGCGCAATAAGTGAACGCGCAAGAATTCCAAGTGCTTCTTCGTAGTTTGGTAAAGTAGCAACCTCAGCAACTCCTTTAGCATCAATAACTTTGCCTTCAAAGATACCAGCTTTTAATACTAATAATTTATTTGTTTTAGCAAATTTGTGTAGAACTTTAGCAGCAGCTAATTCATCTTCGTTGCTAAATGCAAAAATGTTTGGTCCTACTAAGTGGTCAGCTAGTGCTTCATAACCTGTACCTTCAAGCGCATACTTAACAATACGGTTTTTGAAAACAACTAATTCAATACCAACTTTTTTAGCTTCAACACGCAATTCTGTTAATTCTTGAACTGTTAAACCACGATATTCAGCAACAACAAGTGCTTTAGCTTTTGATAACTTAAAAGCTATTTCTTTGCTTAGTTCTTTTTTAGCTAATTTAAATTTTGATTCTTTAAATTGCATAAAGGTGTCCCCCTTTCATAATTTAATAATGCAATACCTATGATTAAATGACAATGTAGAATATACACTCGGTAACAAATTAAGCTTTCACAGTTACTGTCTTTATGTATTGCATAGAAATTATAAACTAAGATAAATATTTATATATTTATAAAAAAATATTTTTTTGAATTGACTTTACTATTGAATTGGGAAAATAAATAAAAAAATTAATTCAAAATACTTAATTTATAATTATTATATGAAACAAAAATTTACTCAATTTTGACAATACATAATTGAAAATGAATATATAACATTGCTCACTCACAAAAACCCAGATGGCGATACTATTGGATCCTCGATTGCGCTAAGAGAAATAATTTTACTGAATAGCAAAAAAACAAAACGTGTTGAAATATCAGGAGGGGATTGTCCGCGTAATCTTGAATTCTTATTCCCAAATAAATTGGATTTAGTGGATAAAGATTTTTTTGATAAATCATTAAAAATTGTGGTTGATACTTGCAGTAAAAAACGGGTTTTCGATCAAAGAGTTGAACCTATTCGTTCATTAAAATTTGATCACCACCCAGAGGAAGACCAATTTATGTTTGGGATTGGGGGTGATCATTGGCCTGCCACTGGTCAATTATTGGCAGAAATGGTTATTGAGTTAAATTTAAAAGTTAATCAATTAGCTTTACAAGCAATGACCATTGCAATATTAACAGACACAAATAATTTCACCGAGCGAAATATAAGTTCAAAAACATTTGATGTTATGTCTTGAATTATGACAAAAGGTGTTGATTATAAAAAAGCTATTAACAATATTAAATTAAATAACGAGGAAAAGCAAATAATCCATAATACTATTTCAACAATTAAAACGGAGGGAATTGTAAGTTACATTATTAGTGAAAAAATCATTTCAAATGATATAGTAAGACCTTTAGTTAATCAATTTTTAAATATCTCAAATTCAGAAGTTAATTTAGCTATTCTTAAAGATAAAAGAGGATTATACCGTTGTTCAATTAGGTCAACATCAAGCTTTGATGTCAATGAAATTGCTAAAATATTTGGCGGAGGTGGACATCATAATTCTTCCGGATTCATTCTAAATTCAATTGAAGAAGTAAAAAATGTTCTTAATATAATTAATGCAAAAAAATAAAGCAATCGCTTTATTTTTTTGATAACTTTTCTTCTTGTAACCTAATTATATTTTTTAGGTCTTTTAATTCTTTAAATGTTAAGTCTCGATAAGTTCCTTCGGGCATTTTCTCTACATTTATATTAGCATAACTAACCCTCTTAAGATTTATTACTTTTCTGCCTAATGCTTCAAAAAGTTTTTTAACATGGTGATATGAACCAACATTCAATGTAACAAGGTAACTTTTGTTTTCTATTTGGTCAACTATTTGATTTGATATTTTACCGTTTACAATTATTCCTGAATTCAATTGGTTAAATTGTTTTAATGTTAGAGGTTCATCAATTCTTGCGCGATATGTTCTAGGAATTTCATACTTTGGATGAGTTAGTTTATTAACAATTTCTAAATCATTGGTTAAAATCAAGGTACCAGTTGTATTGTAATCTAGTCTGCCAACTGGAACAACTCTATAATCATTAGGCACTAAATCAACAACAGTTTGACGGTTAAATTGATCTTTAAGGCTTGTTATTGTTTTTTTGGGTTTATTTAGAACATAGTAAACTAATTTATTATTTGCTAAATCTATTTTTTTATTATTGATATAAATTGCATCATTTATAGTTGCTTTATCACCAAGTTGTGCAATCTTGCCATTCACTTTTACCTTGCCATTTTCAATCAATTTTTCAGCTTCTCTTCGAGAATATTTTCCAGATTGTGCAATTAATTTTTGAATTCGTTCTTTATCCATAATATTACATCCATTTTTTATAGATTTCTAATTGATTTTCGTCAAAAACAATTCCTTTATCTAAATTATATTGATAGTTAGTTTTAACAACTTCTTTAAACCCAAGTTCAAGGTCTTCAAGACAAAGTTTTCTCAACTTTTGAACTCCTTTAAAAGCTCTGCCATCGCAAATTTTATCAGCAATAAATAAAATTTTATCCAGGGGATTCAAATTAAAATCTAGTGTTGTATGAACTTTAATTGCTTGAATTATATCTGGATCATTTATCATATAAATGTGTTCAACTCATAGTGAACCACACACTTGATGAAGTTTATGACGTGGATAGATTTGTTTATCAAATCCATTAAATCCAAAACTACTGATAAATTCCCTTGCATTATTTTCAGGAACTTCCTTACAAATATCATGAAATAAACCAGCATAATATCCTTGATTATAGCTCAGTCCATGCACTTTTGCAAGTTTTCCAGCAAATTCAGCAGCTGCAACAGAATGTTTTGCTCTTAAAGCACTTAAAATGGAGTGTATTATTTCTTTTGCATAAAGTCTATTTTCACCAATATATTTATTAACAAGTTCATTAGTATAACTAAGATTCCCTCTTCTGACTGATGTTGAAGATTCTTCATAAATTGGGTTTTTTAAGGTTAAAATTTTAAATTTTTTAACATTATTTTTATCGATTTTAGTTGAACGCTTAAATGTGATAAACTGTGCATATTGTGTCATTTCCTCAATGAATTCTCACTTATGTAACGTAGGTAAACAATCGGAACCTAAAATAAAGAATAAATCATCATTGGGATGTTTGTTTTTAAAATATCTAATTGTTTCATAAGTGTAGCTGATTCCGCCTTTTTTTGTTTCAAATTCCGAAACTTCAAAATTTTCAAGACAACTACTTATTGCTAATTTAATCATATTTATTCTGTGCTCTGATGATTCGTTTTTTTGCTTCTTTTTAAATGGGTTTGTTGCTGCTGGAATAAATATTAATTTGTCCAATTTCAATTCATTATAGGCAAATTGGGCAATTTTTATATGGCCATTATGAATTGGATTAAAGCTGCCGCCAAACAAAGCTATTCTCATTTTTTTTACCCCTTTTTCATATCTTCGCTAAGATATCTATTTTGAATGTTTTCCTTAGTTTTATTTCTAACAAATTCATCACCAGTTTTAATAACTTTTTTCTTCATTTTTGAATTTATATCTTTTATTATATTTTTTAATTTATTAGAATTATCAATGTTTTCATCTTCAAATAAGCTAATTTTTTTAGAAACATCAAACTCATTTACGAGTCTTGAAAGTTTTACCCCAACTCCACGTATATATTCTTCATCGAATAATTGATTAAAAAGAATTCTAGCTTTTTCATAAATAAAATTTAAATCATTTGTTGGGTAATCAAGTGTTATTTGTTTTCTTGTTCAAACTCTATTTGTTGAGCGAACCGATACACTAATAACATATCCTAATGCATTGCGATTGTAGGCTCTTAATGCGACTTTTTGACACAAATTATAGATAATTTTGTAAATTTGCTCTCGCTCATCAAGGTCAATTGACATAAAAGTTAACTCGTTAGAAATTGATTTTAAGTCATTATGTTCATAATTTAAATTATCTGAACTTATGCCTCGTGCTTGGTTTATAAAAAAAATAGTTTGAGATCTTCAAATATTGAATAAATCGTGGTCAAATTTATTTGATGACGCTAATTTTCCAATAGTAGTTATGCCAATATCTATAAGTTTTTGAGCAGTTGATTTTCCTATTCCAAAATATTCACTTATATCTAAAGGTCAAATTCTGGTTGGTATATCATTGAATTTTGTGTACATAATTCCAAAAGGTTTTGCCAAACCTGTTGTCATTTTGGCCATAAATTTGTTATGTGAAATTCCAATTGATATTGGTATTCTAAACTTATCTTTAATCTCTAATTGCATTTTTTGAGCAAGTAAAACCGCATTATCTTCATTGCTAATATCACTAACGTCCATTCAGCACTCATCAATTGAATAAACTTCGATATTTTTTGAATAATTTTCCGCCAAAAAATCGAATATTTTGTTAGATAAATTTATATAAAGATCAAAATTTGGTTCAATAAATATTGTGTTTGGCTCAACTTCTAATATCTTATAAATAGGCCAACCTGTTTTAGCTCCCTTATTTTTTAATTCATAACTGATTGAAGAGGCGATTGACCTTTTTAATTTTTTATTACTAATTGCAATTGGTTTTCCATCATATTGAGGATTTAAAACTCTGTGCGCACTTGCGAAATATGAATCAAAATCGATATGAAAAATTATTTTACTCATTAACAATCTTTTCTTTTAAAGCACTTGACATCATGGTTGCACAATAAAAACGATTCGGATGGTCTAATACATTTTTGAAAATAGATAGTTTACCTAATTTTTCTTCAATTTCCTCATCTCCGCCATTACTTAAAAAATTTTCATAAACGTTTATTGTTTCAATGATTTCGGAAATTTTTTTACCATTGACTAACTCGATGAATAAGTCAGTAGAAGCAATCATAAATGCACAACCTCTACCTTCGAAAAATAAGTCAACAACTTTATCATCCTTTATTGAAAAATTAAATTTCAGATAATCAGCACACGCTTGACCATGTTTTTCAAAATAGTCACCCACTAATTCTTTTTTGCAAACTGGATTCACATAATGAGACATTATAATTTCTCTTCTTTGATTTTGATTATATGACAATGAAATCACCCCCATTATTTAAAGCTTCGACAAGTTTTTTAATATCTTTCTTATTATTATATATTCCTAAAGATACTCTTACATATGAATTCTCATTATATATATTTTTTAAATAATGAGCACAAAAAACACCAGAGCGAACATAAATATTTTGAGTCCCTAAATAATGAGCTACATCATGCGAATCATACTGCTTAATATTAAATAAAACAATGTGGTCTCCAGGTTTAGAATATATCTCAATATTTTTTACTTTTTTCAATAGTTTATGAGTGTAATTAGACAAATCCCCAATTATTTTATTGGTCTTTTCATAGCCAATATTTTGGTTAAAAAATGTCAAAGCAGCGTCAAACATATGTAATCCCGCAAAGTTTGCAGTTCCAGGTTCAAATCCTTCAATAGAGTTGTTTTGGATTCAATTACAATCTTTAGCAATCCCTAAAACAGAACCTCCGCCATAAATATTAGGAGATAGTTTTTTAAGTAAATTATTTTTGATTGCTAAAACCCCAACTCCTGTTGGGCCATAAAATTTATTAGCACTAAATGCAACAACATCAGCATTCTGCATTGTAACTTGTTCATTAACAATTGCTTGTGCTGCATCATTCACAACAATGACGTTATATTTTTGAGCCTTTTCATAAATTTCATTTAAATCAAAATTAATATGAAAATTATTTGTTATTTGGCTAAGGGCAATAATTTTCGTATTTTCATTAATATCCTCAATGATATTTTGCGAAACTTTTATTGTTGCATTTTTTAATTTAGCAACTTCTATTCAAGGAATAAAGTTTGAAGAATGATTATGCGCAGATAATAAAATCTCATCACCTTTTTCAATGGAATTTGAATACATTTGGGCGAAATTATTCAAAGAAGCTGTAGTTCCGCTTGTAAAAATTATTGATGTCTCCCCTAAATCTGTCAATAAAAGTTTCGCAACTTTTTGACGAAGGTTTTTAATTAGTAAATCATTTTTTATTCCAAGCGGCGAATTAGACGTTCTAACACTTACTGAGTAATTTTTATAAAAATTATTTACCGCTTTAATTGCATCATTTGGTTTTAAAACTAGAGCAGCACTGTCTAAATAAACAATTTTTTTGGCCATTGGGAATTGATTACGAAGGTGTTTCATAACTTAATTTTATTGCAAAATTGAAAACTACCATTTATTTGCAAAAAAAATTCAATTTTCTTCTTGTATATTTAATATTTTATTGTATAGTTAATTTATACCGATTGAGCTGTGTCGCTCAAACGATATAATATTCGGTTCGACGAATAAAAATCCAGTAAAAAAATCCCGTTAACGATTTAGCATTGCTAAAGTAAAAATTGAGGAGAAAACAATGAGACAAACAACTATTGTTAATAGAGAAAACGCAGACAAAAAATGATACGTTGTTGATGCAGAAGGACAAGTTTTAGGTCGTCTAGCTGCTACAGTGGCATCAATTCTAAGAGGAAAAAACAAACCAACATTTACCCCTAATGCTGACATGGGTGATTATGTAATTGTTATAAATGCTGAGAAAGTTGTACTTACAGCAAATAAAGAAGAAGATAAAATTTACTACCACCACTCAGGTTACCCAGGTGGACTAAAAAGTATTACTGCCGGAAAATTAAGAGTTAAAAAACCAACTGCATTAGTTCAAAAAGCAGTTGCCGGTATGTTACCTCATACAAAATTAGGTAACAAACAAATTAAGAACCTATTTGTTTATGCAGGCCCAGAACACAAACATGCTGCGCAACAACCAGAAAGTCTAGAGGTAAAATAATATGGCTACTAAAAATGTTATTGAATATCGTGGTTTAGGACGTCGTAAAAGTTCTACAGCTCGTGTTATCTTGAGACCTGGAAAAGGTAAATTTGTTATCAATCGTCGTGACGCAAGAGAATATTTAGCTTCTGACTTATTTATTCAAGATGCTGAACAACCACTAGTTTTAACTGACACAAAAGGAACATTTGACATTACAGTTAATGTTCGTGGTGGTGGACTAAGTGGTCAAGCTGGAGCAATTCGTTTAGGAATTTCTCGTGCATTATTACTTGCAAGCGACTCATATAGAGCTAAATTAAAACCAGCAGGAATGTTAGCTCGTGATGCACGTGTTAAAGAACGTAAAAAACCTGGTCTTCGTAAGGCTCGTCGTTCACGTCAATTCTCAAAACGTTAATTTTATTTTTTTATATCAAAATTGAAAAGTTGCGGTATAATATTGCCGCAACATATATGCGAGCGTAGCTCAGCTGGTTAGAGCACACGACTGATAATCGTGAGGTCGATGGTTCAAGTCCATTCGTTCGCACCATTTCATTAAATTGACCAATAAGCGTAAGCTTATTTTTTATTTCTCTATGATAAATAATTTATAATTAAAATTATGAAATCTAATATAAATATAGAATGTAATTTCATAGAATTGTTGCAAAACCTAAATATCAATAATGGTGAAGAATATACTCATAAAATAATTGATTCTGGTAAAAATCGTGTTGAAATTATTTACTCAAAAAATGCCTCAACAAATTGGCTTGAGGAAAACAATATTGAGTTAGCGTTTTTGATAAAAGGTGAAGCAAAAATATTAGATAACAATAATATAATATATAACCTAAAGCAGGGCGATTGTTTAAGGATAAATTCAAATCAACGCCATAAAGTTTTAAATACAAGCAGTGATGCAATTTGAATTGCAATTCATTTGGAGGAAAATAATGATTAAACAAGTTAAAAAATTAATAATACCAGCAGCAGGTTGGGGTACAAGATTTTTACCTATGACCAAAATAGTGCACAAAGAGTTAGTTCCAATTTTAAATAGACCATCTCTTGATTTACTTGTTGATGAAGCACTAGATTCAGGTATTAATGAAATAATTTTAATAATTAGCGAAAGAAAAAAAGACATTATCAAGCTTTTTGAAGTTAATGATGCACTAGAAAATGAACTTAAATCAAAAAATAAAATTAAGCTACTTGAAAAAGTACAAAAAACTAACAGAATAGCAAACATAAAATTTATTTACCAAAAAGAACAAAACGGTTTAGGCCATGCTTTGGCACAAGCTAAAGACATAATTGGTGACGAACCATTTGCAATAATTTTGGGTGACGACTTAATAAAATCAAAAATTCCGGCTACAAAACAACTTATTGATTTTTACAACAAAACAGGACAAAATATTCTTGGTGTTCAGAGCGTTTCTGATGAAAACGTTCACAAATATGGTATTGTAAATCCTAAAAACACAGACGAAAAAAACAATAAAGAATTTGAAATTATTGG
The DNA here is from genome assembly GCF_002356075.1 of Mycoplasmopsis bovigenitalium. NCBI lineage: Bacteria > Bacillati > Mycoplasmatota > Mycoplasmoidales > Metamycoplasmataceae > Mycoplasmopsis > Mycoplasmopsis bovigenitalium. The sequence goes on from NZ_AP017902.1 coordinate 370,202, forward strand.
GGCGGTAGAAAAACCAGAATTAAAAGATGCGCCAAGCAAAAAAGCTATTTTAGGACGTTATGTTTTCAATCCTGAAATTTTACAAATTCTTTCAAAAATTGAATATGACGGTAAAAATGAAATTCAAGTGGTAGATGCTTTCGATAAACTAATGAATGAATATCAACAAAAAATTTATGCAGTAGAATTTGAAGGCAAAAGATATGACTTAGGTTCAATAGAAGGTTTTGTTGAGGCTACTATTGATTATGCATTAGATAACGATGAAATCGGCAATAAAACGTTAAATTACATTAAAAATATTAATAAGGAGAGATAATGAATAAAAAATTATTATTTTCAGTAAGTGCATTAGTTTCGCTTTCACCACTTGTATTATCAGCAGGATGCAGCAAAAAAACAAACGAGCAAAAGTATCTTGATGAACTAATATTCAATGCAGAACAAATGTATAAAAATGCTAATTCAGAAAAGCATTCACAAAATAATGAATTGAAGACTGAATCAGAAAAACTAACACCAATTATCAATGAAACAAAATCAGTTGCATCAAAAAAAGATGTTAAATCCGACGAAATTAAAACCGCTACAGATAAATTAGTCAAAGCTGTTTTAGAGTTTCAACCAAAATTAGATTTAGCTAACAAAAAAATATATTTATTAAATGCTAAAGAAAATTTAACAAAAAGAATTAATCCAACTCAATCTGAGGAAGAAAAACAAGAAATTAATAAATATATTTCTGATATTGATAAAGCATTAAAATCAAGCAACCTTGAAACAATAACTACACTAATTAACAAAATTAAAAGCCGTTTCTTTTAATTATTATGACCAAATTATAGGAAAAAATGTTCCTATTTTTTGTTGTAAAATTTAACTATGAATAAAGCAACAAAACTATTCTCTAATGAATGAATTTCAGTTTTTAAATCAGATAAAGGATTTACATATTGCCAAAGAAAAAGCATTGATTCTATAGCGGCATTATTATTCAGAAAAAATGGCGAAAATCTTGAATTTTTAATACATTATCAACCTCTGCCAGAAATTAAAGAGAAGAAACACTGAGACGAATCATACGCATGTCCAATCACTGGTAGCATTGAAGATAAACAAACTCCTATTGATTGTTGTATAAATGAAGTGAAAGAAGAAGCTGGATTTTACATAAATGAGTCAAATATTAAACAAATGGTAAAAAATATTGCTACCACACAAATGAATGAAAAGGTGTTTAATTTCTTGGTTGATGTAAGTGGATTAAATGAAAATGAACCAACAACAGATGGTTCGATATTTGAAAAAGTCGCATACAACAAGTGGGTTTCAAGACAAGAATTAGAGAATATTTTAGAAAATCAATTTACTCTTAGTTCACTTCACACTCTATATTTATTATTTATTAAAAAAATCACGTAAAATATAATTAATGAATGCATTTATCTAAAATTTCAAGAAAAATTATTAAAAAATCAATCATTTTTCAGTGAAATAATCGAATTAATTTACTACATAACTGTTTTTTGATTGCCAACAACAAATAATCTATTTATTTAAAATTAATAAATTTTAATATATAATAGAAAAGCAAAAACGGAACAGTACTCAAGTGGCTGAAGAGGCGGTCCTGCTAAGACTGTAGGGGTGGCAACACCCGCGGAAGTTCAAATCTTCTCTGTTCCGCCATTTTTTTATTTTAATTTTTATAAGTTATTCACATATTTATTAAAATTTATTAACAAATAATGGAGGTAATATGACTAAAAATGAAGCTTTAAATTATAAGGGATTATCAAGCAAACAAGTTGATGAATTAAAGCAAAAACATGGCCTTAACACACTAATGAGAAATAAAAAAGTCAATCCTATTGTTGCTTTTTTTAAACAATTTATTGATCCGATGATTATTTTACTAATTATTGGTGCTTCAATTTCATTGGGATTAGCAATTTATGAACACGTTAGTGGTGAAAAAAATGGAATAGATATTTTAATCGGGTACATTGAGCCATTTATCATTGTTTTAGTAATTATTTTAAATTCAATGCTTGGCGCTTATCAAGAAGTAAAATCTGACCGTGCTGTAAGGGCGCTTGAAAAAATGAATGAGTCATTTACTAGTGTAATGCGTGATGGTAGAATCCAAAAAATCAAATCAACAGAACTTGTTCCTGGTGATTTAATTCTTTTAGCCGCGGGAGACACAATAAATGCAGATTGCAGAATTATTGATGCAACTAATTTAATGGTTGTTGAATCTTCATTAACTGGAGAAAACTTAGCAATTAACAAAATTGAAAACTGAGATGCCACTGACAATGCAATATTAGCTGAAAATAAACATTTACTATACTCAAGTACATATGTAACTAATGGTAAAGCATTAGCAATTGTTGTTGCAACTGGTGTTAATACTGAAATTGGTAAAATAAATGAATTAATTCAAAAACAAGGAGCAACAACAACTCCACTTCAATACAAACTGAACAAATTAAGTAAATGATTTGGAATTGGTGGAGTAGTCTTACTATTTGTTAGCTTGATAACACAAATATTATTAAATAATATTAGTGGTGGGTGAAACAGACCAGATGTCTATACACAAGCAACTGTTACAGCTATTAGTTTAGCAGTAGCTGCAATTCCAGAAGGTCTATTAACCTTTACAACTGTCTTGCTGACAGTTGGAGTTAAAAACTTAACAAAAGAAAAAGCTTTAGTCAAAAATTTACTTGCAGTCGAAACATTAGGTTCAGCCTCAATTATTTGTACCGATAAAACTGGTACGCTTACAGAAAATAAAATGAAGGTTATTGACTTGTATGACTTTCAAACAAACTCAATATTAACAGTTAAAAATAATAAGCAAAATTTTGAAAAAATAACAAAATTTGTAACACTATGTAATGACGCATTTATTCATTTTAATAAAGAAAATGGCGAATTTGAAGAAGTTGGTGATCCAACTGAAACAGGAATGTTGCGTTATGCTTTTGATAATCAAATAACAAAAGAATCATTGAAAAATGAATTCAAAATTATAACTTCATTGCCATTTGATAGCGACAGAAAAATGCACTCAGTTCTAGTCCAAAATAACAACAAAAAATTCATGATAACCAAGGGCGCTCCAGATATTATCATTGAAAAATCAAACAATATTGACAAGGAAAAAGTTCTATCAATTAATAATAGTTGGTCTGAAAAATCTTACAGAGTTATTGCAGTAGCAATTAAAGAAATTAACTCAGAAAATATTAATTTCAATGATGAAAATGACTTTGAATTTGTAGGTTTAATTGCACTTGTTGACCCTCCTAGAGCAAATGTAAAAGAAAGTGTTTTAGCCGCTAAAAACGCAGGAATCAAAACAGTTATGATTACTGGCGACCATATAGTAACTGCTAAAGCAATTGCAAGCCAATTAGGTATTTACAACGATGGTGATTTATGCATAACTGGTAGCCAACTGGCACAAATGAGTGAAAAAGAACTTGCTGAAAAAGTTAAAAAAATTTCAGTTTATGCAAGGGTTAATCCAGAAGACAAACTTCGAATTGTCAAAGCTTGACAATCACATGAAAAAGTTGTGGCTATGACTGGTGATGGCGTAAATGATGCTCCTGCTTTAAAAGTTTCTGATATTGGTTGTGCAATGGGTATAACTGGAACAGATGTTTCTAAACAAGCAGCTGACTTGATTTTAGTTGACGATAATTTTAATACTATTGTTAGTGCTGTTAAAAATGGACGTTCAACATTTGATAAAATCAAAACAATAATTACGAATTTACTTGTTTCATCTCTTGTTGAAATTATTGTTATGATGCTTGGAATGATTGTATTTTTCTTTGCATACAAAGGAAAATACGAACAATTTTACATTTTCGGCGCAAGTCAATTATTGTGAATTAACTTGGTTTCTCATGGTTTACCTGCTATTGCACTTGGATTTGTAAATAGTGACAAAGACGTTATGAATAGAAATCCATTCAATAAAAAAGAATCAATTTTTGCAAGAGGAATGGGTATAACACTAATTTGACAATCACTTTTATTAAGTCTTGCAACATTAATTTCATACACAATTGGAGCTGAATATGCCATTGCAAATAGCTTAGAATTTGCACAAACAGCTTCAACATGTGGTTTTATAACTCTTGGTTTAGCATGCGGAATAAACACAATCAACTTTATGTCTGAAAAATCAATTTTTATCTCATCAATTAAAAAATATTGATTAGTATGAGCAGCAATTATATTCTCAGGTAGCACAATTTTGATTGTTTCACTTGTTCCCCAAATTGCTCAAGTATTTCGCATGGCAGACATAACCAAACATTGAAAACTAATCGTATCTTCAATATCATTAGGACTAATTTTAGTTGTTGCTAATGAAGTATTAAAATTTACCAAATGAATTGGAAATATATTGAAAAAAAGCAAAGCTAGTCATTAAGCTTTGGTTTTTTATTAATAATTATTTTGTTCTAATATATCAGAGGCAAATTCAACATTTGCAACATCATTATTTACATAACCTTCTTTAGCTTGTTTATACAAATCAATTCAAATTTGTTCACGTTGCGAATCTTCAACGTTTTCATCAAGATAAACTGTACTTTTAATAGCTTGGAAAAGAGGGTCATTTTCCATTTCGCTTGAAATTAAAGATTCTGCCCCATTTCTATCGTTGAATATTGCACGGCAAACATCAGTGGCAATATTTGCGAGCATTTGATTGAACTTTTTAGTACCTTCTTCTGTATAAACTTGATATGGGTTTTTTTGTGAATATTGAACTAAGTTAACATTTGAACGCAATTTATCCATAACGTTAATATGGTTTTGTCAATATCTATCAGAAACACTTAAAACTATTTGTTTTTCGCAATATTGAACCATATTTTCTGCTGTTTTTTCATTATAAATTTGTCTTCATTTTTTATACTTATTCAATAATTCGTTATTCAAGAAATCTTGCATGTCATTTTCGTGAATTTTAGAAAGCATCTCTAATTCAAATTTATCTCTAACACCTTTTCCCAAAAATTCATCATTTAAATAAGAAAATAGTTTTTCATAAATAAATGTGCCAGTTTTATTCAAAAACATTGGATTATGAACAATTGTATTTACAGCATTTTTCAGCATTCTTTCAATAATAAAACCTAAGTCGTCATGAACAAGAATTAAGTCACGCTGTGCATAAAACAAGTCACGTTGTTGTCTAATCACATCATCGTAATGAAGCACGCTTTTACGCGAATCGTAGTTGAAGCCTTCAATTTTTTTCTGTGCTTCAACAAATCCTTTTACAAGCGATTTTGAAGTAATTTCGCTATCACCTTTATCAGCAAATTGTTCTTTAAATTCTTCATAATTAGAAAAACGACGCATTAATTGGTCATCTAATGAAACATAAAATTTAGAAACTCCAGGGTCTCCTTGACGCCCACTACGCCCACGTAGCTGGTTATCAATACGACGAGACTCAGCTCTATCGGTACCAATAACATATAAACCGCCTAATTCTTTTGCTTCTTGTGACAATTTAATGTCAGTACCACGCCCAGCCATGTTTGTTGCAATTGTAACCGATTTAACTTGACCTGCGTTTGCAATTATTTCCGCCTCTGACGCATTTTGTTTAGCATTCAATACTGTGTGTGGAATCATTGCTTGTGATAAAAAGTAGTGTAAAATTTCCGAATCTTCAATTTGTGCAGTACCAACTAAAACTGGTTGGCCTTTTTCATATAATTCTTTAATTTTTTCAGTAACTGCTTCTCATTTTCCTTTCGCAGTTGCAAAAATTGAGTCTTCTAAATCTTTACGAATAACTGGTCTATTAGTTGGAACTACATTTACACGCATGTTGTAAATGTCAATGAATTCTTGTTCTTCAGTTTTTGCAGTACCTGTCATACCACATAATTTAGTAAACATACGGAAGAAGTTTTGGTAAGTAATTGTTGCTAGTGTTTTTGTTTCACTTTCAATTTCAACCCCAGCACAAGCTTGAATTGCTTGTTGTAAACCTTCAGAATATGCTCTACCTTCCATTATACGGCCTGTAAATGCATCAACTAACTCGATTTTGCCATCACGAACTATATATTCGACATTTTCGCGCATAACTTTGTGGGCACGAAGTGAATTTTGAATTCTATGAACCATTTCTGAATTTTCAAAATGATACAAATTATCAAAACCAAAAAATGCATTTGCTTTTTTAATACCGCTATATGTCAAAGAAATTGCCTTTGATTCCTCGTCAATTTCATAATCATCTTCAACTAGTGTTCTAACGAATCTGTCAGCCATAAAGTATTCACTTGTATCTTCGCCTTCACCACCAGAAATTATCAATGGGGTTTTTGCTTCATCAATTAAAATTGAGTCAGCTTCGTCAATTAAACAGAAATTTAAGCCTCTTTGAACTTTTTCGCCAACTGATTCAGCCATATTATCACGTAAATAATCAAAACCTAGTTCAGAGTGCACTGAATAGGTAATGTCAGCAGCGTACGCTGCTCGTTTTTCTGCTGGATCCATTTGTGCTTTATTAATTCCAACAGTTAAACCAAGTCAATTGAATACTTCACCCATTTCAATAGCATCACGCTCAGAAAGATATTCGTTAACTGTTGATACAATGGCTCCTTTGCCTTCAAGAGCATTTAAGTAAACAGGCGCAATTGATGTGATTGTTTTACCTTCTCCAGTTTTCATTTCAGCAACCGATGCTAAATCAAGTAAAACACCACCAAGCATTTGTACGTCATAAGGACGCTTACCAAGCACTCTTTTTGTTGCTTCTCTTGAAACAGCAAAAACCTCAGCTCGCATTGATTCCAAACTCTCACCATTTGCAATACGCGTTCTAAACTGCAAGGTTTTATTTTTTAAATCATCATCAGACAATTTCTGAATGATTTTTTCATAATCATTGATTTTTTTCAATGTTTTTTCAGCTATACGCATTTCAGTTGACTTAAATTCAAATAGTTTCATAATGCAATTTTACATTAAAAATGTATTAATATTAAATTTAATATTAAAAAGCCAAAACAGAAACTAGCGGCTGTTTTTGGCTTTTAATTTGTCATTTCATTTTTCAACTTGTAATCTTACTTTTTCTTTTTCATACATTGATTTTGTACGATAAACATAGTCAATTATAGATTCACCAAGACCATTTTGCTCAACATCTGCAGCAAAAAGCGCACATTTGCTTTTGACACTTTGCGGAGCATTATCCATTGCATATCCAAAACCAACCATACTTAACATTGACAGATCATTTTCACTATCACCAATCGCCATTGTATTTTTTATATCGGTATTAAAAATGTTTTCACACAAAAATTGTGCTGCATTTCCTTTTGAAGCCTGTTTTGTTGTAATTTCAATATGACTTGATAATTTAACCATTTCAATTGGTAAATTTGATTCAACAATATCGTTTTTTATTTGTTCAATTGAATTGTTATTGTCTAAAATTTCTAACTTTAAAACACGTTTTATAGAATGATTAGTAAAATCCCAATCTTTAAAATCATAAAAATCTATATAAAAATCAATGGTTGATTTAGAAGCATTGAATAGACCGTATTTATCAAGAGAATTTCAATAAATTGCAGCATTATATTTGTTGCAAATATTTAAAATTTTTGTCAATGAATCTTCATCAATAAACGAATAAAACAAGTATTTTTTATCTTGTAAATCTAAAATTTCCGCCCCGTTTGAACATATGATATATCTGGCACTCAACTCGTTTGCTAAATCTTGAATTTTTGGAAGAGCGGGGTTCCCAGTAGCTAAAACAAATTCAACTCCATCATTGTACGAATCTAAAATACTTTTTTTCGTTTCTTCGCTCAATACTCTATTTGAAAATGGATAAATAGTACCATCAATATCGCTAAAAATAATTCTTTTAAATTGTTTAGACATCTAGATTAAAGGTTCTTCATTCATTTCTTTTGGAATTTGAATTCCCACGTATTTTAAAATAGTTGGAGCTATATTTGCCAATTTACCATCTTTAAGTTTTAGAGTTTTATCAGTTGAAACAAGCATTACTGGATTGTCTGTATGCTTTGTGGCTGGGCCACCTTTATTATCAATCATTACTTCAGAATTTCCATGGTCAGCCGTAATAAATACAGTAACATCATTTTCACTAGCTCAATCTATAACTCTTTTGATTTGTGAATCTAAAAATTCAATTGCTTCAATTGTTGCATCTAAAACACCAGTGTGACCAACCATGTCAGGGTTTGCATAATTCATAATAGTTAAATCGTTTTTAAGTCCATGTTCAATAAGCTTGTCAGTGATTTCTTTTGCACTCATTTTTGGGGCTAAATCGTAAGTTTTAACCTTTAGTGAATCAACCATAATTCTTGTTGAATTCTGATAAACAACATCAACGCCACCATCCATAAAATAAGTAACGTGTGAATATTTTTGTGTTTCTGCTAATCTCAATTGTTTTAAATTATTTTGACTAATAACAGCACCAATTGGATTGTCAACTTTCATCTCTTCTATTGCAACTTTTGATTCAACTCCTTCATATTTCATCATAGAAATAAAATCTTCAAGTTGAACACGATTTTTTGGATTGTAATCAAATAATGACGAACCAATTAAACAATGAGAAAGTTGTCTTGCTCTATCCGGTCTAAAATTAAAGAAAATAACTGAATCATTATTTGTTATAAACTTACCATTTTCATTGATTGCAGGAACAATAAATTCATCTGTTACATTTTTACCATATGAATCATTAATATATTGAATTACGTCAAAAAATTTGTTTTTAGATTCCCCTAATAATGCATCAAAATGTAATTGAACACGATCAAACATTTTATCTCTATCCATTCCATAATAACGTCCACCAATTGATGAAATTGTGTAACCATATCTATTAGTTAAATCCGTTAATTTTTCCAATGAACTAATCAATGATTTAGGAGCAACATCCCGACCATCACCTATTACGTGTATTGACACATCTTTTAGACCAGATTCGTTTGCAAGTTCAATTAATTCAAAAAGATGATCTTGGTGGGAATGCACACCCCCATCACTCAATAAACCAACTAAATGAAGTGTTTTTTTATTATTTTTTACTTTTTTATTGCATCTAAAAATATTTGATTTTTCTTGAAATCACCTGTTTTTATTGAGTGATTTATCAAACTCAATCCTGTGTAAACAACTCTGCCAGCGCCGATATTCAAATGCCCCACCTCAGAGTTACCCATTTGACCCTCTGGAAGACCTACATATTGACCAGAAGCTTGAATTTTTGAATTAGGATAATCACTTAATAATTTGTCAAAAGTTGGTGTTTTTGCTAATTCAAAAGCGTTACCTTCATATTTTTTACCAAGGCCTAATCCGTCAATAACAATTAAAACTGTTTTTTTCATATTACCCTTTCAGAAATTTATATTTTAATTTTATATTTTTTAACTTTTTTTAATAATATTTCAATGAAATATTGATTGCTTAAAGATATTTAAATTTCCAATCTAAATAACGTAATTTTGAAAATTTGTTTTAAATATTAAATAAATAATTAATTATCAATATAATAATATTAATTATATGTGGAGGTGGTGTGTATAAGGCTTTATATAGAAAATATCGACCAAGAAATTTTGATGAAGTTGTTGGGCAACAACACATTGTTCAAACATTAAAAAACATTATACTTAGCAATAAAATTAGCCACGCATACCTATTTTCAGGACCTCGTGGCGTTGGTAAAACATCAGTAGCCAAAATTTTTGCCTCAACACTAAATTGCGGCCATGGATTAGAACTAACATTTGTTTGTGAACAATGTTTAAAAATTAGTGATAAAAACTTTGACATCATTGAAATGGATGCAGCTTCAAATAATGGTGTTGACGATATAAGAAGTTTGAACGAAAAGATACAAAATATGCCTGCAAATGGCAAATTTAAAATTTATATAATTGATGAAGTTCATATGCTTAGCAAGGGTGCTTTCAATGCATTGCTTAAAACTCTTGAGGAACCCCCAGCACACGTTATATTTATACTTGCAACAACTGATCCTCAAAAAATTCCATTAACAATTCTTTCTCGTGTTCAAAGATACAATTTTAGAAAAATACCTACTCAAACAATTATTGAACAGCTGCAAAAGGTTTTAAATTCGGAAAATATTACATACGATGAGGATTCTCTGGGTTATATTGCTAGATTATCTAATGGAGGAATGCGTGACGCGCTATCAATTGCTGATCAAGCATTAGCATATGGTAATGGACACATAAAAATTCAAGACATATCTTATGCATTTGGAATTTCAGCAAATGAAAATTTAATAACTATTCTTAATAATTTATATATTGGAAATGTAAAAGATATTATTTCACTTATTGATGAACTAAAAAATGCCGGGCTTGATTCTAAACATCTAATTGACGGATTAATTGGTGTTCTAAAAGATTTCGTCATTTTAAATAGAACGTCAGATGTTCATCTTATTGAATTATTAACTCAAAAAGACATTGAATTGTTGCAATTTAATTATGATTTCGCATTAAAAACAATTGATAAATTGTACAAACTTGCCAAAGATTTGATTTATTCAGATTCTCAATTTCAACTTATTGAATTATCATTACTCAAAATTGCGAGCGAACAAAATTCCCAACAATCAAATGAAACCAAAACCATTGAAAATGATACAAAAAAGGATAATCAAGTTATGAAACCAAAAAAAACTCCTACTAACACAGTTAAAATTGCTCTTGAGCAAAGCCAAGAATTCATGGTTGAATTGAATGACAATTTAGGCGATGCTCAGACAATCAATGATGATTTATTGACATTTGATGGTTTCGATGCTGAAGATTCATTAATTTCAACATCCGAATTTAATTTTGAAGAAGATAACACGCAACAAAAAAATAAAAAATCTTTATTATTTCCAAAATTCGATGATAACTACTCTGGATTTAATTCCTTTACTGAAACATATTCTGACTCAGAGTTGATGAATGCTTTTGCATTGTCAACGAGAGAAGAAATATCTAGAGTTGAAACTGCTTTTGAATTTATTTTTAATAACAACGATGATAAATATTCAGACATTGTTTTAGCACTTAAAAACGTTAAAGTTTATGCAGCAGGCGAAAAATTTATTGTTTTAGGTGCATCAAAAGTTTCAATATTCCCTGAGCTAAATTACCTTGAAAAAATTAAAACTAATTTTAGTTTCCAAGAATTATTGAAAACATATTTAGGTGAATACAAAAACTTATTTATCATTAGTGATTTAAGAAGATATAAAGAAATTGGTAATGAATTTATTGAAAAAGTCAATGCTGGCGGCTTTGAAACATATAAATTTAACGATGTAAATGTTGATAGAAATCAATCACCAACAGCAAAATTATTTGAAGATTTAACCAATATTTAGGAGATTAAAATGGACCAAAATATGCTAAGAAAAATGCAAAAATTACAAAAAGAACTTGAAGCAAAAACTGAAGAGTTTATGGAAATGGAATTCAAAGAAGAAAAACATGGACTAGAAGTTATTGCTAAAGGAAGCAAGAGAATTGAGTCAATTAATATTAAGGACACAGACCTTTTAGATCCAGATGATCCTGAAACATTAGCAGACTTAATGAAAATTGTAATTAACTCATTATTCACTAGAATCGATGAAGAACAAGAAAAGCTAATGCCACAAATGCCAGGTGGATTTGGCTTCTAATGAAAATAAAAACTATTCAAGATACAATTGAAACTCTTTCAAATATACCTGGGATTAGCAAAAAACAAGCTGAAAAAATGAGTTGATATTTTATCAACCAAGGTGAAGATGAAACAAAAAAAGTAATTAATTCATTGAATAATATCTGTCAAAATATTAAATACTGTGAAAATTGCAATTTCATTAAAGAAAACGAAAAGTGTCTAAATTGTGATGACATTTTAAAAACAAATTCATTAATGATTGTTGAAAGTCCTACAACTCTTAACAAAATTGACGATTTAGGTATATTTCATGGCCACTATTATGTTTTGCCTTATTTAATGAAGATTAAAAATAAATTTGAGTCAGAAAACTATGATTATCCAGGTCTTGTTGAATACATTAAACAACATCAATTCGAGGAAGTAATTGTTGTTATTTCGCCGTCCCTTGAGGGGGAAATAACAACAACCAAACTCCTGAATTTAATCCAAAACTTGAACATTAAAGTCAGTCGTGCTGCTATTGGAATACCAATGGGCGCAAACCTAGACTACTTAGACGCATTCACAATAAAACAAGCAATAAACAACAGAAATAATAAGGGGTAATAATGTTTATAACTTTTGAAGGTCCAGACGCGAGCGGGAAAACAACAATATTAAACAAATTAATTGATTTTTTGAATAAAAATTACCCTGAAATTGAATTTATTACAACCCGCGAACCAGGCGGAAAGCACTTAGTTGAAGCTGAAAAAATTAGGGAAATTATTTTGAACAAAGATTCAATACTTAGCCCTGAAGCTGAAGCTATTTTGTATTCAGCAAGCAGAAGAATACATCTTGATAGAGTTGTGATTCCAGCTCTTTCTGAAAACAAATTAGTTATTTGTGACAGATATGTAGACAGTTTCTACGCATATCAAGGATACGCGCGAGGACTAGGTTTAGACTACGTAAAAGCAATGACAAATTTAGTTATCAATGGTTTAATGCCAGATATAACAGTATTTTTTAATATCACCCCTGAACAAAGTAAAGCTCGCATGAATCAGGAACGTTTAATAGAGCAGCATGATAGATTGGACTGTGAAGGTGATAATTTTCATAGAAAAGTTTACAATGGGTATCTAGATTTAATAAATCAGGACCCAAAAAGATTTATAATCATAAATGCAAACCAAAGCATAGAAGAAGTGTTTTTAGACTTAAAACAACAGCTGTTTTCAAACCAAAAATTCATTGATTTTCTTAAAAATAAGGGTATAAATGTTAGCGAATAATTTAACCAAAATTATTGACAATTCAATTCAATCAGGCAAAATAAGTCACTGTTACTTACTTGATATTAACAACAATGAATATCTAGATGACAATCTTTTGTATATGATTAACTCTTTTTTAAATACAAACTTTAAAAATGTCGATGAAATTACCATTCCAAATGTAATAATTGCCGATGGCATCAAAGAAGCAGATAAAAACCTCTCAAAAAGCAATATTATAGAAATATTTGAAAAAAGCTCATTTTCTAGTACTAACGCAGCAGATAAACAAATAATAATATTTAAAAATGTTGAACATGCGTCAAATGTAGCTCTTAATTCACTTCTTAAAACCATAGAAGAACCCTACAGTAACACCATCTTTATTTTAACTACAACAAATCAAAAATCTTTACTTCCAACAATTAAATCTAGAGCATTCATAATAAAAATAAACATTAATAAAAAAACAATAAGTGTTGATAAATTAATAAAAAATAATATTGAAGAAAATGAAGCAAAACTTTATATTGAGATTACAGACTCAATTCAAAAAATTTTGCAAAATAGACACCTTTTTAACTTGGAAAAAATCAATCAATTTATCTCATTATTTCTTGATTCATTTAAAAATAAATACCTTTTAGGAATGTTTCTTTCAACATTAAATAAAAAAGACACACACAATGAAGTTGAGTTTTATTTAAAACTGTTTCAATTTTTGTGCACATTAAGTTGAAGTAATAATTCACATAACCAAATTTTGAATAAAAAAATTGATACTTTAATAAAGAAAAATTTTAGATTCACTGACGCATTTACACTTATTAACGAATATTTTGCTAAAAAGAATGAAAATACCAATGTTTTTTTAGCAATTCAATCACTAATTGTTCAATTATTGGAGTGTTATGAGTAAATTATTCATTGTCGGTACACCGATTGGCAATCTAAACGATATAACATTTAGAGCTCTTGAAACCCTAAGAAATTGTGACTTAATAGCTTGCGAAGATACTCGTGTAACTAAAAAACTCCTAAATCATTTTAACATTCAAAAAAAGCTTATTTCATACTCAAAAATTAATGAAGCAAAATCTGCGGAATACATTGTAAATATATTGAAATCCGAAAATTTGAATATTGCACTTGTTTCCGACGCTGGGATGCCTTTAATTTCAGATCCTGGTTTTGATTTAATAAAATTAGCAAGATTAAACGATATTAAAATTGAGATAATACCAGGGGTTAATGCAGCAATCAGTGCTTTTGCTTTATCAGGCTTATCATCAACATTTGTTTTTCATGGCTTTCCAAAAGAACGCAGTGGGCAAAGAAAAGAACAATTAACAAACCTTGATGACAAAAACGCTCATATCTTTTACATTTCGCCCCATAAAATCGATTTATTTTTGAATGATATTGAAAATATTTGAGGCGAAAAATGTGAATTATTTTTAGCAAGAGAATTGACTAAAATACACGAATCACTATATTATGGAACAATTTTTGACATTAAAAATCAGCTAAAAAACGACCCAAACAAAGGCGAGTTTACAGTGGTTATTAAAATCAAAGAAAGTCAACGCACAAAAGTAAATAAATATGCTAAATTTTCTAAATTCAATAATTAAATATTAATTTATGTGTGTATAATAACACTACTAAATGTATCGTTATTTTTTTATTAATAATTTGGAGGAATATGAATAATATTAACTTTTTTGCATTAGGCGGTCTTGATGAAAACGGAAAAAATTGTTACGTACTGGAATTCAACAACAAAATATTCATAATTAATGCTGGAACAAAAGTACCAATAAATTCAAAAAATGGTGTTGATACATTGATCCCTGATTTTTCTTATCTTGAAAAACACAAAGACAGAATCGTTGGAATTTTTATAAGCGATGTAAAAAATGAAACATTCTCTGCACTGCCTTGATTAATAATGCACATACCGAATTTAAATATTTATACTTCTTCATTCAATAAAGTAATGATTTTGGATAGAATATCAAAATATAATATTCAAAATAAAAATTTCAAAGTTAATGTTATTAATAAAACAACAAATTTTGGAGACATATTTATTTCACCAATTGAATTAGCTGGCTCAATGCCTGGTCACATAGGTTTTAATTTTATAACTCGGGATGGCGATATTCTATTTATGTCAAATTTCGTCGAAGGTGATTTAGGAATCTATGGGAAACTACAATTTGAACACCTAAAAAGAAGTTTTACAAAACGTAAATTAATTGCACTTGTTGTTGATGCTGGTAGGGCTAATTATTCTGGTAGAGCAGTAGAAAAAATTAAACTACCTGCCTCAATCAAAGATGTTTTCATGAGCGCTAAAGCAAATGAAAGAATCATTATTGGTGCCTATGATGAAGAAATGGTTTCAATACACCAAATACTTGATTTAGCTAAGCAAACAAATCGACCAATAATAACATATGGCAAAACATATGGTCAATTATTCTCACTAATGCGACAAGAACACGGAGATGTTGAATTCCCTGAATTAATTGACTATCGCCTTGCAAATAAGACTGATAATGCCGTAATACTAGTTACAGGTTCAATTGAAAGACTATACTCTCGTTTTTTAAGAATAACCGACAATAATGATGTGTTTCTAAAACTTAAACCGACTGATAACGTAATTATGATTGCTCCTCCAGTAGCAGGTTTAGAAAGTATTGCCGCAGTTTCACTTGATGATATTTCAAGAATAACACCAAAAATTGCTGATGTAACTAACAAAGAATTTTATAGACATCGTCCAGCGCGACAAGACCTAATTAATTTAGTTAACACACTGCGCCCAGAATATGTTATCCCTGTCCAAGGTTTGTATAGATATTTATCTGATGCTGCTAAATATATAAGAAAAGAGGCAAATTATAAAGAAGAAAATTGCTTAATTTTGCAAAATGGTAAAATTGCTCATTTTATTGATGGTAAATTATCTAGCACTAATGGCAAAATTAAGGAAATTGGTGATGTAATAATTGATGGATACGGAATCGGTGATATTAGTACTGAGGTTATTGCTGAGCGTGAAGTTCTTGGGCGTGATGGAGTAATTATTATTACCGCTAATTTTGATCCGTCTATTAAAAAAATAACTGGAAAAGTACATATAAATATCGTTGGTTCCTTATCAAAAAATGATAAAAAAGATGCAGAAAACTTAATTTTAAGAACTATTGCTTCAGTGCTTGATGATGAAGTTTTTGAGGGACTAAAAGATTTTCAAAATCGTACTCGCCAAGTTTTAAGAAAAAGAATTTTTAAAGTATTTAACAAAGAACCATTAATTATTATTTCACTAATTACAAACTAAAAAAGCCGCCTGGCTTTTTTTGTTTTCAATTTAGAAATGAATTGATTGGTAAATTATTTAGCTCTTGAATTCTTAGTTTTTTCTCTAAAATTATATGGCAATGAATTATCATTTTTAATAATATCAATGTAATAATTAACTAATTTATTGTTGAAAAAATATTGATTTGTTTTTTCCTTTTCAGCAACTGTTTCAAGTGCTTCATAGACCATTTTTTTAACTTCATCAGGGTACTGATACTTAACTGAATTAGTTAAAAATTCATCACGATCTACAACAGTAAAAGGTTTATTTGGATAACATTTAATGTCTAAGTCAAAGTCTATAAACTTGATGGTGTTATCTTCATAAATTGGATTAGATGCTAAATTGATATAAATATAATTATGTCTTTTCTTAAGCATAATTAAAGCATTAAAATTTTCATTTTTAGGCATAAACCAAATTACTGGTTCCCTGTACATTCAAGATGTCTTTTCAGTTTCAGCAACTTTTGTTTTATACATAAACAAAACGAAATGGTCTTCGGTATTTCTAATAACTTTTACACCATTTCACTGTCTATACAAATATCCATTATATTTGTATGCTTGAACATTCACGATTGCGCCTAAAAGAGGAAACATTATCTCTTTATTTTTATTTTTTGGCATATATACCTTCCACGCATAAGCGTTTATTATTATTGATAAGAACAATCGCATTTTTTTATCAATAATTAAATTATAAGGTTGAATGGCATTATCAATTATTTTTTTGTGAAATTTACCATAAAAATATCATTAGTATTGTAAATTTATTGAAAAATTAAAGGGACTTTTAAACAAAAATTGCACCTGACAATGCTCAGATGCAATTGATTTATTATTGAACCATTTTTTGCTCAAGTCTTTCTAACTTGTTGATCGCTTTTTTAACACTATCATATGCGGCAGTTCGAGTTGTAGCAGTTAAATTTGCAATTTCTTGATAACTCATATCTTCCAAAAAATAAAGTTGAAAAGCTTGCAATTGTGTTTGAGTCAAAAATTTTTGATATTTTTCAAATAAGGTAATTAAATGTTCTCTTTTATCTAACTCAGTGATTTTACTCATTATTGATTAAATCCTTAGTCATTGCATAAATGAATTTTTCAAGGTCAAATTCTTGAAGATCGTCCAACCCCTCGCCAAGTCCAATATATTTAACATTTAAATCAAACTCATCTTTTATCGAAAGAACAATTCCACCCTTGCTTGTTCCATCCATTTTAGTTAATATAATTCCAGTTGGACTAGCAACTTCCTTAAAATGTTTAGCCTGGCTTACACCATTTTGGCCAGTTGTAGCATCTAGAACAAGTAAACACTCGTGTGGAGCATCATTTTGAAATCTTTTAATAATTCCATAAATTTTTTCAAGTTCTTTCATTAAGTTTATTTTATTTTGCAATCTTCCAGCTGTATCAATTAAAAGCAGATCATAATTTTCATCTTTTGCTTTTTTTAATGAGTCAAAAACCACTGATGCCGGGTCAGCATTTTCTTTTTCGGGTTTGATAATATCAACACCAGCTCTAGAAGCTCAAACATCCAGTTGGCTTACAGCACCCGCTCTAAAGGTATCAGCAGCCGCAACAAGAACTTTTTTGCCCATTTTCATGTATTTATGGGCAATTTTGGCAACCGAAGTTGTCTTGCCAGAGCCATTAACGCCAACAAAAACAAAAACATTTAAGCGACCATCTTGATAATTTAATGTTGTATCAACAATACTTTTATTAGTGTAAATAACAAACATTTGATCCGCGGCAAGTTCCCCAATATCTTTTGTTAAACTAAGATTTCTAAGCTTTACCTCGTTTTTAATATGTGTAATCATCGCATAAACAAGTTGTGAACTTATATCAGACATAATTAAAATTTCTTCTAGTTCTTCAAAAAATTCCTCATTTATTTGTTTGTGTTTGTTTTGTAAATTTAAAATTTTACGACCTAAACTAGATTCATTGTCAAAAGCAATTGTATACTTATCAAGTTTTTTTGACTCTTCAAGTTCTTTAAGTTGCTTTTGGTCTATCTCTTTTTGTTTTTCTTCAACTGTTTTTTTTCTGTTAAATATTTTTTCTTTTAAAAATTTAAAAAATCCCATAATTGAATTTTATTCTAAATTATCCAAAGTGTATATAAAACAAGTCGGATATTAACATAAGTTTTAATTTAAAACTAATTCATTTATAAAATATTGCGAATAAATTTGCTTTATCGTATAATTAAAAAGATTTTAATGATATTTTTAATTTTGAATTAAGATAAGGAGAAAAATGGCAAGAGAAGGATTTACATTTCAATGTACTGATTGCAAGATGGAAAACTACATTAGCAAGAAAAACAAAAAAAACCATCCTGAAAAAGTAGAATTAAATAAATATTGTGGTAAATGCAACAAGCACACTGCACACAAAGAGAAAAAATAATATCAATAAATATTGGTGTGGTCTTTTTTATGACACACTTTTATAAAAATACACACAACAAAACTTATTATTTAAAAATAACGAGTCAAGAGCATTATGTGCGCTTGACTTTTTTATTAACCCCAACTATATTAACTTTTAAAAGTAATTTGAATTGTAATTTATAGTAAGAAAATATTTAAAATATTATTTTTGTGGAAATTTTTTATTTAATAGTTCTTATGTCATTTTTTTTACATTTAAATAACAATTTATTGAGAATATATGTTTATAAATATTTTTTCAAATATTGAATAATGAATGGTAGTAAAATAAATATTAATTTTAAGGAACAATGATGAAAAATATTAAACGTAAACTATTAGTTTTAAGCGGGGTCAGCAGCGTTGTGGTTTTGGCTTCGCAATTGGTTTCTTGTGAGGTATTGCAAAAACAAGAGAATAAAAAAACACCAAGTAAATCACCACTTTTACCGGCAACTCCAATAGTAAAAAAGGAAACTAAACCACTAACAAAACTAACCCCTGCAACACCAATTGTGAATGTCGAAAATAAAAAAACACTGCCGCTAACTAAATTAAGTGATGCAAAAAAATCTACACAGCAAAACACTGCACCAGTTGTTAATAACAATCAAAAATATCCAAGAAAGCAAACAGTTGACAAGTCAGAAATTAATAGTCAAATTTTAAGTGCAAATCTAACTGGGTACAATTATTATTCTGATGCAAATTACCATTTAGGTTTTGAAGATAATATTGAATTAAAAACTGATCAAGAGTTAAATTTAAAGTTATTAAACAACTCTAATCAAGAAGTTAATGGCGTAAATTGGTATGTTAGAACATATTACCCAACTGATGAAGTTTATGAGATAAATCAAAATTTAAATCCGAATTCATCTCTTAGTTTTGTAGCACCAAACATTATTAAAGACAACAATAATGAAAATAAAACTAAAAATGTTGAGTTATGAGCATATTACCAGGGTCACTTATATAAAGCTAATTTAAAGATATACACTAAGAAAGAAAGCAAAAACATAAGTGAATATGAACAAAGTGTAAAAAGAGTTAAAGAACTAAGTAAAGATTGACATAATTTATCAGATGTTCAAAAAGCAAAAAAAGCATATGAATGACTGACAACTAATGTTAAATATCAAGAGGGTCAATATTTAGGTGATGATCAAACTGCTTATTCTGCAATAATACAACAAGCTAGCGTGTGCACTGGTTATGCTAAAGGCTTTAAAATGTTTATGGACGAGTTAAATATTCCCAATATGCTTATAACTGGAGATGTTGGAACCGAAAGACATATCTGAAATATGGTAGAAATAGAAGGCAAATGATATCACGTTGATGCTACTTGAGGAATTAGAACCAGTTTCAACAAAAATATAAACTATAATTATTTTTTGATTAACGATTATGACTTAAAATTAGGCAGAGATTACATAAAACGCTTTAAATATGAGCAAATGGGCGAAAAATATCGCGGAATCGCATTAGAAAACTTTATTACACAAAGAGAGCAAGTTGCTAAGTTAGTTGAAAAACAATTAAGTCCCGAATCAAAAACTAATATTTTAACTTTAACTACACCGCGTAACGCAGAATTTGATAATGTAGTAAGAGAGGGTATTTTCAAAAAATTAAGTAATCGTGAAAAATTACACATATCAAAGAAACAAAATCGTAACTTTTTAACATATACTTGCATATTGCCCCGTAATGAAGACCACTCAAAAAATGCCAATATAGAAATCGAAAAATTCGCAAACAATGTTAGCTCATACATTTTAAAAATAAAAACTAAAAACAATGATGTTGAGCTGTCAAATGATAATGTATTTGTTCAAGGTGCATTCATTAAAAAAGTTGAAAAACAAGGCTCAGATTATTTAGTTTACCTTGAAAATTTTGATAATTTTGGAAATACAAAAATTAATATTGAAGTTCATAAAATCGGATATAAATTTAATAATTATCAAAAGTCATTTGATTTTGACGTTAAACGTCAAGAAATGCCTAAAGCAGTATTCAATGCAACTGATTCAAACAATGGTGTTTTAACCAATATTGATAATAGTATGGAATACCGTACATACAATAATTCATGACAAGATGTCACATCAAATCAAATTAAACTTGACAACATTGGTACAATACCTATTTCGATAAGAAAAAAATCTTCTAATACACATTTTACTTCTGAAATTCAAGTTATTAATATTGAAAAAGGACAAGATTTAGATAGAATTGTTAAATATTATAATGGTGAAGTAGTTGGTGTTGATAATACTATGCAATACCGTTTAAAAAATTCAAGTGATTGAATAGATATTAATGCTAATAAATTAGCAAAATTAGCCCAAGGTCAATACGAATTCAGAGTTAAACCAATGCCAAATAAACTTGCTTCTGATGTGTTTACCCTTACCGTAAATTAAGTAAATTTAGATAACAACAATAACGGATAGTGCTTTAAATAAAGTCTATTCGTTATTTTTTGTCTATAACTCCAGTTATTTTGTTTTAAATTATGCAAAATATTAAACGCAAACAAAAGTACTATAACACCGAAAATTCAACTATATTAAAATTTGTATTTTGAAATAATTAACAATTTTTAATTTATTTTTAGCTAAGTTTATACAAATTTGTGATTTCAATAATGCTAATAAAAGTGAAAATTTAATGTCATAAATCAAGAAAATTAACTAATGGTCTTGAAAACAGGCGTAAAAAGATAGAAATTTTTTTATAATTTAATTAATAGAATTAATTAAAGGATTTTTTATGGAAAGAAGAGAAGAAAAAGAGAAAAAGAAGAAGAAAAAAGCTGCTTTAGCATTTTTATTAGCATTTTCATCTGTTGTCACGTCTTGCACAGCTATAGGGGTTGTTTTTCTTAAAAAGCAATCATTAAATGAAACTAATAATGACATAACTAAAGTTGAAAATGAAATAGTTTCTCCTGATAGAAAAAATGAAAAATTAAAATTAAGTCAAATTGATTTATCAAAATTTAAAACTACATTAAGAAAAGTTAATAAACTAAATATTGATAATTTTTACAAAGACTATGTGGAAAAATTAAGAAAAGAAAAATTCGAAGAATATAAAGCCCCACTTTGAAAAAAATATAATCAAATTAATGATTTTTACCAAAAATTAATTTTAGATAAGCCAAATGATATATTAATTAATGCTGATAAAAAACAAATTTAGAAGTATTAATGAGCATCAAAGATAGATTAAATAATGCGCCACTAAAAGACTATGATTTTGTTGATAATCTTGATGAAGAACTGCACCAATTTTATATAAACAGAATAGAGCTCCTAGTGTTTAGAGAGGACTATTTAGCTTTATTAAATTTCATTAAATTAAAATATTCAAGCATAAATACAGATGAAGTTAATAACTGAGTGAATGAACAATTATCGTATGGCGGTTTGCAACTAAAAGACGTATATCATTCGGGTTATAAAAATTTAAAAAATCTTTTATTAGTAGATACAAATTATGATTTAGAGAATTTGATACCCGATCCAATACACTATGAAATGGGTGAAATAGAAGATAAAGATTCAATTTACGCCAAAATTCAAACCACAATTCTTATGCAGAATACCAACGCTTTTGTAATATATGGATATTTTGAAAAAGTTATTAATGAATTAAACAAATTAAACAGTGATAAAAAAGATTATAAAACTTATTTCCAAGGAATTTTATATCTTGAAAAGCAAATTATTTTAATTAATGAGCGTATTAAAGCCGGAATTGAAATGAAAGAACACTATGATCATATTATTAGTGGTTCATACATATATGGGGAATGGGCAGTAAATAGTGCAAAAGAAGTAGCTGCTAGAATTAAGAAAACATCTACAACTGAAGATGTTAACAAAGCAATTGAAGAATTAAAAAACATTAAGGAAGAAGGTGAAAAACGCGAAAAAGCAAGATCGCGATACGAACAGACAGTTAAAAATGCAACATCATTTCTTGAATCACTAAAAAATAGTGCAAATAAATATCCAGAAATAATCAATGAGTTAGAAAAAGTTATTGAAGAATGTAAAAATTTCCAAACACCTTATCCAACTGTGGAAATGTACACAAATGCCGTTGAAAAATTAATATCAGCCGTAGGGAAAGCTGCTGATGAAAAGGAAAAAAAAGATAATCAATCATAGCCAAACAAGAATATGAAGCTTCATTTTTGAAATCTAAAGAAATAAGAAAAAATGCTTGAAATTAGTTATATATTTGAAGAAATTAATAAAAAAATTGTCAAATGATATTGTAAAAGCAATTGAATTAGTAAAAAATAAACCCACTAAAAAACATATAAAGAAGCAAAGTCTATTTTAGATAAGCTGTAATTATAAATAATAAAAGCTATGCACATTTGTTGCGTTTAAGATTACTATTAGAAAATACACAGCAAAAGCCGTGTATTTTAATTATTATTCAAGTTTGTTGCCTTGTTTGTCTTTAAACTTACCAATGATAAGTAGGATAAAGTCAACAATTGATCCAATACCAAATAGTCCACCTGTTAGCAATCATATGACACCGGTACCAATTTTGCCTACATAAAATCTATGTATTCCTAAACCGCCAAGGAAAAAGCATAAAAGTATGGCAGTGATTTTCGATTTTTTCATAAATCTCCTTTC
The DNA here is from genome assembly GCF_002356075.1 of Mycoplasmopsis bovigenitalium. Taxonomy (NCBI): domain Bacteria; kingdom Bacillati; phylum Mycoplasmatota; order Mycoplasmoidales; family Metamycoplasmataceae; genus Mycoplasmopsis; species Mycoplasmopsis bovigenitalium. The sequence continues at coordinate 393,740 of NZ_AP017902.1, forward strand.
AAAATATTTGTTCAAATAAAATTATATATATATATATATATATATATGAGAAAAAGACAAAAAAAATAAAATAATTTTTATTAAAATCCATATTTTTACATATTAATTTCCCAAATATATAAGTATTATCGGTTAATTATTATCATTAAGTAAATATCTTAAAAATATTTGCAAAGAAATAAAACTGAACAAAAAGTTGGCATTTTGTGCTCAACTTTCTTTAATTTAAGCATTTTATTTTACTTTTTGAATATAAATTTCAGTGTTTTGGCAAGTCCGCCCTTTTTATAATTAAATGGACTAACAAAATTTGCAATAGATTTATATTCCTTTGAAGCGTTTTTCATTGCTATGCTATAACGAACTTTGCCAATTGTGGTTGAATCATTCATTGTATCCCCAATATGAATGCAATCAAATGGGTCGATATTTAGATACTGCGCAAATTTTTGTTCAGCAATACCCTTTGAAGCTTCAATATTTGTTACTTCTAAAAATGTGTTGTAATTTCTTGCACAAAGAATGTTTAATTCTTTACCAATTGTATTGTTTAATTCATTAAGAAAATTTTTTAAATTATTTTTATTTAAAGACCAAAAAATAAGTTTGTAAATGTCATCTTCAAGATTGATTTCAGATACTTTTTTCGCTTTTCCTTTTTTAAAGAAAGTAGCAAGCTTAACAACTAATGAATTTGAGTAAGTTTGGTTTCTAAAATCTGAGTTGACGATAGTTGTAATATTGTATTTTTTTACTAATTTTTCAATGATTTGGCAATGAACTTTTTCAATGGGTTTAGAAAATATTTCATTGTTGTCAACAATAATTTTTGCTCCATTCCAAGCAATTAAATCTTGTGAATTTAATTGACTTAAAATATTGAAAGTTTTTTTATTCAACCCTCTACCACTTGAAACAACAACTTTTATACCAGACTTTTTCAAATTATTAATTGTTTCTATATTCTCATCGCTTAATAATTTACGTTTATAATCAAGACTTGTACCATCTAAATCAATAAAGATAATTTTAATATTTTCAAAATTCATATTTTAATTATAACAATTAAAATGCATTGAATTCATATCTATGTGTGTATATATTATTATCTAATTTAGCCAGAAATTCCATGGTTAGTTTACTATCAGTTTCAAAGTTATAGTTAAAAGATAAATTCTCGGGACTTATTGATAATGAAGTTGCAACCTTATTTACAACAGCATTGACAATAGACTTATCAAATTTTACGTTTTCATTCGAATAACGAATATATTGGTAAAAATCATGTGTATTTAATTTTGGATAAATATTTTCAATATTAAGTATTGGAGTTATATTTTGCTCATTGTTTTTATTCAATTGAGTATTGTTATGTTTCTTAGCAGAAACAACTGCGATTGGAACTACAACGGCTGCCACAGCAGCAACTGAACAACTTGAAATTATCAATGTTTTTTTATTCATTATTTTTTGCAAACCTTTCAAAATATCTTACGTCCAATGGATTAAGTTTTACAAATGACTCTATTTCTTTTGAATCTAATGAATATTTGACATTTGGAACATCAATATTAGCATCATTTATTTCTAATTTAATTTTTCCATATGATGGATCAAGCAGCGGTTTATCTATTTTTTGTCTATGTGAAATGTTTAATTTAACAAAATCAATTGGTTTATTTTCTCCTCCTAAATCAAATTGATATTTAAAATGTGTAGATAAATTGCCCATGTGAGAATATGGAATAAATAATCCTCTAGAATCAAAATTATTTGAATTATTTATTTGTTTTATTGAATAATTAAATTCCGTGGGTTCGTTCCAATAATATTTATTAATTTCTTGTCCTGATGTGTAAATGTTTGAAATAACTTCCCTGTTTAACTTATCTCTATTATTTAAATTATTTCATTGATCACCTGAAAATGATTCAAACCCATTTTTAGACAATGATTGATGTCTTGTAAAAATGTCATTATAAACACTAAAAGGGGCTCAATTTTTATATTCTAATTCTGGTGTTTTATTGAATGTTCTTGTTTTATTATCTTTAATTTTTAAGTTTGCTAAATATGTTTTATTTTTGTGTTCTAAATCATTAATAATTATTTCACCATCTATATATGATTTAGAAGAACCAAGCAAGTCATTGTCTATTTCTCCAAAATCAAATGAATAGTAGTCAGCAATATTAAAATTAATTTTGTTATTTACAGTAGTTAAATAGTGCTCATTTAAGTCTAAATTTTCTTTTTTGATCTCTCATATTTCATGATTTGGGTAAGTTTGTTGAAATACAATTGATTTTAGATCTTTGAACTTTAAATTTAACTTTTTAGATGTGATAATTATGTTGTAAAGATTAAAATATTTTACATCGTCTGGCTTAAATTCAATGTTTGTATTTTCGTATTTAAATAATGGGTCAATTGTTATAAATTGGTCTCTTTCGCCTAATGTATAACCACTTGAAGAAATTTTTCAATCTTTTTCATGTTCAAAATGTTTACCATTTACTGAAATAAGCAAATCTTTTGGATCTATTCTCTGTGCACTTCTAATAGTGTCTGAATAGTGAGAGTGCCCTCAATCAGGTGTTGCGAATGTAATTGAAATAACAAATTGGTCATTGTTAAAAAATCTTTTAATCTCGATTCTTCCCCTAATCAATTTTCCAAAGTATCTTGAACGCATTGCTGTTTGTGGGTCATATATGTTAACTTCAAACTTGCGATCTTTAGGAACTTGCGGGAATTTTTTTGAAGTTTTTTTAGCAACAATTTGATAAGGATCAATAGTTACTCTTGATACGATTTGTGGCTCATTGTTTGAGTTAATTAAGGTAAAAATACAAAAACTCCTCTATTGCTTTTTTTCTATTTTTATAATATGTTGTTTTTGAAAAATATTTATCGTATCAAAGTTTATCTGTATTATATTCATCAAATTCTTTCTCAATAATCATTGCTGAGGTTTTGTCCATTAAAGATAATGTTTCTTTGAATCTTGAAATAGGAACATTTTCGTTGGTATCTTTGATTTTATTTGAATATTTAAGCATTAATTGTGCTTTTTTATTTGCTTTGTCTAACATAGCAAGTGATTTCACAGCATTATACCGTTCTGCTGAACTAATATGCTGTGTAAAATACATATTTTGAATATTGTTCATTTTCCTACCAAAATTTAATATGTATTAATAAAAAATTTTTAGAAAAAAGGAAAAAATTAATAAAAAAACAGGATTTTTCCTGTTAAAAATTTTGAATGATTTTTCATGAAAGAGGCCAATTACTAGGAGTTTTAGTGTTTTTTCTTATCAATACTATGTATGACATTTCATTATTAACATTTTTATATTCATGAACTTGAATATTTTCTTTTTGCTCAGGAAAAATATTCAAAAATTCCTCGATTTCTGATTGATAATTTCTACCTTTTAAAAGATAAAATAATCCGCCAGGTTTAAGTAAATGATGACACAACATGAACATATTTTTTATAGAAGAAACGGCTCTGGCGCATACTATGTCAAAAGTGTTTGATAAATTTTTAGTTTTCTCAGCTCGTGAATTTATAATTCGTAATTTGTCAATACTCAATTCATTTTTGACAGAGTTTAGAAAGTCACACCTACTTTGCATACCTTCGATAATTGTTAAATTAAAGTTATTATTTTTAATTAATGAAGGCAACGATGGAAAACCAGCGCCAGCCCCAATATCTGCGATATATTTGTTTCCAAAATCAATATTAATATATTGAGATTGGTCAAAAGAAATAACGGAATCATTTATTCCTTGTTCAATTATTTCTTCAAGAGTTTTAAAACCGGTTATGTTCTTTTTTTGATTATAATCAAAAACTAAATTAGCATACTTAAACAGTTTATTATTGTCCATTATTGTTTAATTTCATCTGCAATTGTGTCATATAAATCACTGACCGATGTTCCGCTGATTGACGCTTTAATAACGCCCGCCAAAAATGTATCAAGACTAATTACTTTTAATTTATCAAATTTTTCCAATAATTCTGAATTATCAATTGAATCGGTAACAATAACTTTGCTTACATGTGGGTGGTTTTGAAACATTTCAAAACCTTTTGTAAAAATTCCATGAGTGGCAGCAACAACAATTTTGTTTGCTCCATGTTGTTTCAGTGTATCTACAGCTTTTAAAATTGTTCCACCAGTGTCAATTATGTCATCAATGATCACAGCATTTTGGCCTTCAACTTCTCCAATTAAGCCCATTACTTCTGTTTGGTTTACACCAACTCTACGTTTATCAATTATGCTAATTTTTACTGAATTAGAGATTAATTCAGCAAGTTTTCTTGCTCTTATTGTTCCTCCATGGTCAGGAGAAACAACAGTAAAGCGTTCATTTAATTCTTTTACAGCCTTTGCAATTGGATAAGCCCCTCTAAGATCATCAATTGGAATATTGAAAAAACCTTGAATTGCTGGGTTGTGTAAATCAACTGCAATAATTTTTGTTGCGCCAGCAGTTTGAATTAAATCAGCAACTAGTTTAGCACCAATAGGTTGGCGACCACTTGCTTTTCTATCTTGTCTAGCATATCCATAATAACTTAAAGCAATTGTGATTGTTTTTGCACTCGCTCTTTTCAATGAATCTACAAAAAGTAGTAAATCCATAAGGTTGTCATTAACAGGTCTTGATGTTGACGCAACAACATAAACATCTTTATTTCTAACTGTTTCTTCACTAACTAGCATTCTTTCGCCGTCAGCATATAGTGTTTTTTGTATTTTTGAAACGTGTATACCTAAAATTTTTGCAATTTTGCTTGTTAAACTTTCGCAATTTGGCATCCCAAATAACATAATATTTTCTAAAATCATCTTTTTTAAACTCCTAATATATCCATAATTATAATAAAGATTAGAAAAACGCATATTTATTACCCTAAAAAACAAAATTTTGTTAAAAATCTGCAAAATTTTTAACTAAATAATTTTTTGCTAAATTAAAAAATATACTATAATACATATGCTATTTTAGCAAAATGGAGGGGTAGCGAAGCGGCCAAACGCGGGTGGCTGTAACCCACTTCCTCACGGTTCGGGGGTTCGAATCCCTCCCCCTCCACCATTTTGCCCCATCGCCAAGCGGCAAGGCATTGGTTTTTGGTACCAACACGCGTTAGTTCGAATCTAACTGGGGCAACCATATCACCTTAATGGTGTTTTTTTATCGCCTTTTTGTGTTATTATTTTTGTATGAATAAAACAAAATCAACTTATAAAGCAACATTTGCAAATGTGATTCTTTGTGGATCATTAATTTCATTTGGTATATACTTAACAATTGCGATTTTTGGCGGAATAACTTTTACCTTAAACAAAGCATATTTATTAAGTAATAATTGATCGCTGATTGTGTATATTGTTGCAGCAATTTTAAGTACTGCATTACTATTTGCAATATTGATTACTGGACCACTTTGAAATGTTTATGTACTTGGAATATTTAGTGCTATTTCAATGTTTTTTGTAGGATTTTTAACTCTTGGATATGTATTTAATAAATTTTTAACATTAGAAGTTGAAACTTGAAAAATTTTATCAGTATTATTCATTCCAGCAGCGGTTATGATGCTAACAGGAACACTAGCTTATTACAATTTAATTAACTTTAAAAAAGTATGAATTACATTGATTTTACTATTCATTACGTCAATTATTATTGCCTTAACCATATTCTTTGTAAGTAATAAAAATTTAGTGTATGTATTATATTCACTTGTTTCATGTGCCATCTTTGCGGCATATATGGCTATTGATTGATTCTTGATAACAAGATTTAATAGAAAATACAAAGAATTAGGTAATGAGTTCTTATCATTGAAAAATGCAATAAAAATGTCAATGTACTTTGGCTTTAAATTGTCATATGATTATGTAATGATTGTTTATTATCTTTCAAGAATTTTTAAATAATTTAATGGCTTTGCCATTTTTTTATCGCAATAAAAAAATGGCGATCACGAGAGGATTCGAACCTCTGACAACAAGCTTAGAAGGCTTGTGCTCTATCCTGCTGAGCTACGCGACCACGTGAATTTATTTTATATCTTTTTCAATATTTACAAAATATTTTTATTAAAAATAAAGTAAAATTTGAATATTATTTAACAAAACTAAGAGAGGCGCTATGGAAAAATACACTGAGCAAGAACAAGTTAGACGCGATAAGTTGGCTAATTATGAAAAAAATAATATTATCGCATACAAAAAAGCATATGGTTTAGGCGAATTATCTTATAGCGATGAAATCGCGAATGAATTTGCAAAATTCACAAAAGATGAACTTCATGAAAAATCGATAACAAGAAACATTGCTGGTAGACTAGTTGGAAAAAGAGGTCCATTTTTAGTAATTAGAGATTTTCACGGCGATATTCAAGCATATTTCAATAAGAAAGAGCTATCTCAATATGTCGAACTTGTTTCAACTTTTGACATAGGTGACATTATTTGAGTAAGTGGCAATGTTATGAAAACTATGACTGACGCAGTTGTTATAAAAGTTTCTAAAATTGATTTATTATCTAAATCTCTTAAACCACTTCCTGAAAAATATCATGGATTAGTTGATGCAGAAGAAAGATATCGTCGTCGTTATGTTGATTTAATTGTTAATAGTGAATCAAGGGAAAAATTTATTAAAAGAATCAAGATTACTCAATGAATTAAGGATTATTTCAATAATTTAGGTTACCTTGATGTTGAAACACCATTCTTGCATGATTACATATCTGGGGCAGCTGCCAAACCATTTACCACTCATCATAATTCGTTAAACCAAGATTTTGTTTTGCGTATTGCAACAGAAATTCCATTGAAAAAATTGGTTATTGGTGGTTTTGACAGAGTTTATGAGCTTGGTAGAATATTTAGAAATGAAGGTTACGACACAACACATAACCCTGAATTTACAACAATCGAATTTTATGAAGCATACTCAAATGCAGAAGGTATGATGAATAGAACAGAGGATTTATTTAAGTACCTATGTAACAAATTAGGCAAACACACTTTTATAAATAATGGTGTTGAAATTGATTTATCAAAACCATTTAAAAGAATTAATATGGTTGATGCCGTAAATGAGAAAACTGGCAAGGACTTTAGAAATATTTCGTTGCAAGATGCTGTATCAGTAGCCAAAGAGCACAAAATTAAACTTGAAAAATTCTTCTCAATTGGCCATATTATTAATGCCTTATATGAAGAACTTGTTGAACATGAATTAATTGAACCAACCTTTGTTTATGGTCACCCAATTGAAGTATCTCCACTGTCTGCAAAAAGTGATGATCCAAGATTTACTGAACGTGCCGAATTATTCATAAACACAAAAGAATACGCAAACATGTATACAGAGCTTTCTGATCCAATAGACCAATTAGATAGATTCAAAAAACAATTGGATGAAAAGGCTGCCGGTAATGATGAAGCTTGCGACATTGATTGAGACTTCATTGATGCTTTAGAATATGGGATGCCACCAACAGGTGGTTGTGGAATTGGAATTGATAGATTGGTGATGTTACTTACAGAAACAAGTTCAATTCGTGATGTTCTTTTATTCCCAACACTTAGAAGACTAAAAAAATAACCCGGGGGGTTATTTTTTCTTTCGAAAAATGAGTATATTCGTAAATTATATTGAGTGAGAACTATTGTGTTTTTTTATTATGTTTATCAATGATGATAATTTATGACCATCCTGACTTATGTTAGGATTTTTGTTGTAATATTCGAATAATTTTTCAATAGATAATAATGAAAAAAATATTGTTACTTTATCTGATAGTATTCTTGTGGTTAAAATGTCATTTAATATATCAAACAAGAATCATTTATTAATATTCTCAGACCCAAAGCCATCAAGAACTAAAACATCTGCACTTTTTAATATCTTAATTATTTCAGGATTTCTGTTGTTCTTATCTGTAAATCCGTTTTTTAATTTTGCAAACAATGTAGATGTCTTAACATAAACAGAACTCATTTTATTCATTGCAAAATCAATTGCGATTGATTGAGCATATTTTGAATTATTTATTGAATCTCCGCTTGAAATATACAAACCACCAACAGAATTATTATCTTTTATTAATTGAAGTTTATTTTCAATCTCTCTTTGCGAGTTAATGTTTCTTACAACAGTTTTATTTAATCTTAAGTTGACATCTATTTCATCAAAATCACTCAATCAAAGATATTTTTGTATGTTTAAAAAATCAGAAACCTTGTGATTGAATGTTTTATTGAACACTAGCTCATTTTTTTGGTTGCGCTCAACACTAAATTTATAAACCGACGAGCTAGGATTGTCCAAATAATTTTTAACATCCAAAAACTCGGGTAAATATAATAAAAGCTCATCTCAGGTAATTTTTAATGACTCCATCAACTTAGCTAATTCTAGCGACTTCGAAATTATCTTTTTTATTTGCTTTTTGCGTTCTTTCTCAGTTGAAGCAAATAAATTTAAAAAGTCTAAATCTTTTGTTTCATTTATTGAGTCCATATTAATAGTTTTCAATACTTTCAGCTTTTTCTAAAAGATTATAATAAGTCGCTTTGTATAAGTCTTTTTTGGTTACAACAAAATTTTTACTGTTTTTCATTAATGAATCAAGATATTTTTCAAGAGGCTCAAACACAAATAATTCTTTTTTAATTAAATCTTTAATTATTTTATTTACATAGCGAAAATCAATTTTTCCACTCATCTCATTTGCATAGTAAAAAACTAAATTTATGCATGGGTCAGAAAAACCCGCTGTACGCGCTTCTTTAATAAGATCAACTATTTTAGTTGTTGCAATTTGGCCTTGAATTTGACTAAAGAAAACTCTTGAATCAGTTTTAAGTATAGCTTCATAAATATTTGGGAACTCAAAAGTATTTAAATCAATCTTCTCTTGAGTTGATAAAGAAAGTTCAACAGTATCTACAGGATTATTGTTTGGTTTATTAATGAAGTCAACCAATGATAAATCTTCCTCAGTGTCAAAAACATCTTCATAAGAAGCAGTTATTTCATATAAACGACCGGCTCTTCTGAAAAGTTTTTGCTGATCAATACCAATTAAACGATCATAATTTTGTTTGCCAATAATTTTCATTAATTTATTAGCTAAAATTGAATTTAATCTAATCCCTTTTTTATCAAGAGGTTTCTCAAGTGCAAACAATGTTTTACGATTTAAATCATCAATGTGTGTTTCTAATAATGAGACAGCTTCAAGCTTTATTCTTGCGTCATTTAACTCATTAATATTCATTTTTAGCATATATGTAATGCTGTCATAATCGTGAAATCCAGAACCTTGATCATCGCTTATTGCAAGATCACGTAAATATTCATATAAAACAATGGCGTTTGACCCCAAAATTGGCGCATAAAATTTACGCAAGTTTTTTAAATCTTCACTTGCAATAAATGATGTTGTTTCAATTGTAAAAAATGGATAATTTAAGTTTTTTAACATATACGCCTCGTCTAAAAAAGCAAGCCGATTTTAGCTGCTTTCTAATCCATTTTATAAAATTGATTTAACTAATTTTAAAATTTTTTGATTTTGTTCTAAACTTTCGCAGTTATTAATATAAATATCCACAATCGGCTTTAAACTAAAAAGTGATTTTTTGATTGATTTTGGATCGTTTTTTGCATCTATTAGCATGATTGTTGACTTATCCACATTCCGTTTAACTAGATTTTTTTGCCTTTTTTTAGGGTTATTTGACAAGCACAAAACAACAGAAATCAAAGACAAAAAATCACAATATTTATTGCTTAAATTAGGTAGCTCAGCTAACTCATATTTCCCATTTTTTAGTGTTGTAAAAATTTCTTGATAAACGATTTTTTCTAATCGTTCTAAATTATCAATATTTTGGCCAATTCACTGTTTAATTTTTGTTTTTGAAACACCGTTTTCATCAAGCAAAAAATCGCCTATTTCTTCTCTAATTTTTTGACATAATTTAGAACCCAATAAATAATTTTTTGCCACAAATTCATCAGCAAAAAATATTTTTGAATTATCAATACCTAAATTTTTTAAAAAAGTAGTTTTGCCTACCCCAATTTTTCCTATCACTGCAATCATATTATTCCCCACTGAATTTTTTAAGAGCAATCATCGCGCTTTTTAAATAAGCCCTTGAAATTCCGCCAGCTCCAAGTTTTATTCCGCCAAAATATCTAACAACAAATATTGCTAAATTCCTTGCTTTTGTTTTCAAAAGCAAATCTCTTATTGGTTTGCCCGCTGTGTGCTTAGGCTCGCCATTATCATCACAACCGGCGTGTTGGATTTGATTTTCATAAAAAACATAACCATAACAAATGTGTCGAGCTTTTTTATGTTCTAATCACAATTTTGCAGCGAAATTTTTAACTTGTTCTTTATTTTCAACTTTTATGCAAATACTGTAGAATTTTGATTTTTTCTCTTCAAAATATTCAAGTTCCATAATTTAAATTATAAATTCATTTTAGCTAAAAAAAGGGATAAAAAAAATGGGGCGAATGAAGGGATTCGAACCCTCGAATGACGGGACCACAACCCGCTGTGTTAGACCGCTTCACCACAATCGCCATTTAGCAAAAATATTATAGAGTAATTTTTTGAATAAATAAATAAAATATTGATAATTTTTTTATTAAATTTATTTAATAAATTATAATATAAGTATTCATATTAATATTGAAAGGGGAAAAAATATGATTTCAAAGAGTTCAACAAAATTCTTGATTTTCGAAAATCCTAAAAAAGATGCTCAAAAATTTACTCTTGAAGATGCTAATTTAGAAAGTAAAACAAATTTCAATAGCATTCAGCAAATTGTTGAAGAAATTAATGGAAACATAGAAAATGTTGAAGATGCTAGAATATTTATTGTTCATGGCAAAAAAATAATTGGAAGTTTATCTGTTCAAAAAATGGGTGAATTGGTAAACAAATTAACATTAGATGGTATTAACCAAAAAAACCAATTGTCACACATTATTGATAATAAATTGTACGATAAAGAACATGAATTGGTGTTTGTTGACCCAAAAAAATGACGTGTAATTAACTTAATCTTGTTTGCTGCTTTACTAATGTCTGTTGTTATATTATTAGTTGCTTTAATGTACACAGGATATTTACCTAAATACACGAAATAAGGTTGTAGGAGAAAAATATGAGTACAAAAAAACCTAAATTATATAGATTCTACTTATCAGAAAAATATGATGAAAATAGACAAATTTCATTTAATTTAAAAAGAGCAGGCATTAAGGCATACACAAATTTCAAAAGCTTTAAAGAGGGTATTGAAGAATTCAATGTAATCGCAGCACAGTTAGATGGTGAATCAAGAATTTGATTCCATCAAAACGGCGCTTATAGAGGTTCTACAACTCCTGAAAAAACAGTAACAATGTTAAGCAAAGTTCAAGACCAAAAAGTTAGAGATGAAGAAGTTATTGAATTCATTAACAAGGAAGAACTTGTTGATGTAAGTCCTTCAAAAGCAAAAAAAGAAAAAGTTGAAGAAGTTAAAGTTGTTGAAGAGGTTAAGGAAGTTATTGACCTAGACAAAATTGCTAAAGAACTTAAAGTATTTGTTAATTACGCAGATCAAAAAACTGCATCAGAAGTTACTCTTGATGATGTATTATCAAGTGAAAATGAATACGAATTTGTTGCAACTGCATTGTCTTGAAACGATGACAACACAGTAACTGCGGCTTATGTAGTTCGTAATGGCGAAGAATCTTCAAAAGAACACACACGTTTAATTGATGGCTTTAAAGCAATTGAAATGAACAAACCAAAACAAATTTACACCCATTATGTAAGTCGTACCATTTGAGGCAAACCAATCATTTGATTATGATCATTTGCAGTTATTTTAGAAATCATTTGCATAATTATTCTTATTTTAAGAATGTATGTATGAGAAGGTTTCTTCTTTTAATAGTTAATATATGGCATAAATTGCAGTTAATGCAATTTGTGTTTTAATTATTTGTAATTAAGGAGTTTGATATGAAAACAATGCTTGATATAGTTTCAGAGTTTGCTTATGAACAATGCCAAAATAATGTATTCATTGATTTTTATGTTCTATTTGACAAAGTCGAATTAGAATTAAAAACAAAATGACAAATTGAAGCTGATGAAAAAAATAAAGAATATTCAGAAATTAGAATCAATAAATTAGGTGAATTATATAGACTACTAACAGTTGATTCAAATTTCATTAGAAACGACAAAGGTGAATGATCAATAAGACCAGGTTTCAAGGTTAAATAATATGACAAAATTAGTTAATGCTACAAACTTAATTAAAAAAGCTTACCAAGAAAAATATGCAGTTCCACATATCAACATAAACAATCTGGAGTGAGCAAAAACAACATTATTAGCGGCCGAAGAAATGCAATCACCGCTAATAATTGGCGTTAGCGAGGGGGCTATTAAATATATGGGCGGCTACAAAACTGTTGCAAATATGGTTAATGGCTTAATTGAAGATTTAAATATTTCAATTCCAGTTGCGCTACATTTAGACCATGGAACAAAACAAGGTTGTTACAAGGCAGTTGAAGCAGGATTTAGTTCAATTATGTTTGATGGCTCGAGTCTGGAATTTGACGAAAACTATTCAATAACAAAAGAATTGGTAAATTATTGCCAACCTTTAGGCATCAGTGTGGAAGCCGAAGTTGGATCTATTGGCGGAGAAGAAGACGGTATTATAAGCGATGGCGAATTAGCAGATCCAAAACAAGCTAAACAAATGGTTGGCTTAGGTATTTCAATGCTTGCTGCTGGATTCGGAAATATTCATGGTCCTTATCCAAAATCTTGAAAATCATTGAATTTTAAGCGCTTATCTGAATTGAGCCAATGTGGAATCGGTTTAGTAATGCATGGTGGTTCAGGTGTGCCAATTGACCAAGTTAAAAAGGCTATATCACTAGGTGTTGCAAAAATTAACGTAAACACAGAATTGCAACAATCATTCCACAAAGCAACAAGAGCTTTTATTCTATCCAATAAAGATCTTGAAGGCAAAAACTTTGATCCACGTAAATTATTAAAAAACGGAGTTGAAGCAATGAGACAGACCGTTATTGAAAAAATCATTGAATTTGGTTCAAAAAACAAAGCATAGCTACAAGCCATGCTTTTTTTACGCAAATAATAACAACATAAAACTAAAGAATGATATGAATGAATTACTATCAAGTCTATCAAGTAAGCCACCGTGTCCGCCCAACATTTTAGAGTAATCTTTTATGCCATTTATTCGTTTTATGTATGAAAAGTACAAGTCACCTAATATTGATATCAACGGGGTGAATAAACCAAATAATGAGTTTAAAATATGATTATTAAATAGATTAAATCCAAATCCGACAGAGAATGATGCTATTGTTCCAAGCAATACAGAACCAATAAATCCTTCTCAAGTTTTATTAGGAGAAATAACTGGCGCAAAAGGCTTTTTAATGAATTTGCGACCAAAATATTTTCCAGCTAATCAACCTGTTATATCTGTTGCAGAACTCACAATGATAACACTAAATCAATAAATTCAAGCACCTTTATAAATTATTGATATTTGAAATATTTTAATAAATATAATCAATATATAAGTAGAAGAAAGAATAACAAAAAATCTGGTTAATGAATTTACAAAAGAATTCTTTCTAATTATTGTTTCTAATAAAATGAATGATATTGATGAAATCAGTGGTAATAAAAAAATCATTGGTTCTTTTGCTAAATTTTGCCCTGCTCTTGACATTAGTTTAACTAAGTTGGTATCATTTGGCATGATTGAACCTTTATCAAATCACTGTAAGTTCATTGTAAGGGGAAATATAACCACTGGAGCAAAAATAATCATATAAAATGCAGACCAATATTTTGGTATTCTCATTGCACTAAATAACTCAAAAATCATTATAAAAAACAATGTATAAACAAAAATGTACGAAAAAATACGCGCAACTAAACTAGTGTGCGAAAATATAGAAAGAGGTATAGTGTTTATCAAAATATAAACAACAATTAAAATACCTGGAAGAATTCTATTTAACAATGTTTTTTTCATTATAAATATTTTAAATTATTTTATTTTAAATGAGTATATATTGTTAAATATTTGTACTAATTATTCTTTTTGAAGATTTACTTTATATTAAAAATCTAAAATTTATTAATAAAATGAAGTTGCAACACTAAAATAATATTTTTTTTCTTTTTATTTTACTTTTTCAATTGAAAAATGAATGTTTTGGAAAAAATAGTTATAAATTTAACTATTGAATTTTAATATTTTAAAAAATATTAGTATTTTAATGTTCAAAAAATGTGAGTTGATTATAATATAATTATTTATGTAGGAGATCATATGAAATTTAAAAGAATTTTGGTTAAATTATCGGGCGAAGGTTTGGCGAATAAATCAAAGAGTTTGGCTATTGATTATGTTTTAGTCGAAAAGATTGCATTACAACTTAAAAAAATAGTTGAAAAAGGTGTTCAAGTTAGTGTTGTAATTGGCGGTGGCAACTTTTGAAGAGGTGCCAGTGCCGAAAAAAATGGTATACCAAGAAATAGAGCTGACCATATTGGAATGATTGCAACAATAATGAACGGGTTAGCACTTCAAAGTGGATTTGAAAAAGCTGGTTTAAAAGCACGTGTAAACTCATCACTAAGAATAGATGAGCGTGTTGCTGAATACTATATAAATGAAAAAACTATTAAATATCTTGAAAATGGCGAAGTTGTTATTTTTGTAGGCGGGACTGGCCGCCCTTACTTTACAACAGATACCGCGGCAACACTATATGCATCTGAAATTGGCGCCGACACGATATTCATGGGTAAAAATGGCGTTAAAGGCATATATGATTCAGATCCAAAAACTAATCCAGTAGCTAAAAAATTTGACAAAATTACATATGATGAAATTCTAGAAAGAAAATTACAGGTCATGGACCTAACTGCAACAGCAATGGCCCGTGATAATAATATTGGTTTGATTGTTTTTGATATACAAGAACCAGATGCAATATTAAGAGCCATTGAAGGCGATATCGAATTTACAGAGGTAACAAGATAATGGAATTAGAACTATATTTAATGAATTTTGACGAACAAGCAGTAAAATCAATTCATCACTACGAATTTGAATTATCAAAAATTTCAACTGGTAGAGCAAACCCACAATTAATCAAAGGTATTAAAATTGATTACTATGGAACTATGACTCCTCTTGAGGAACTTGCAAATATTTCAGTTCCCGAAGCATCGCAATTACTAGTTAAGCCTTTTGATGTATCTTCTGTTAAAGATATTACAAAAGCATTAATGACTGCTAATTTAGGAATTAATCCAGTTGATGAAGGAAATCAAGTTAGATTAACTTTTCCTGCTTTAACATCTGATCGTAGAAAAGAACTTGTAAAAAGTCTTGCAAAGTTCACTGAACAAGCTAAAATTGGTGTTAGAAACGCGCGTCAAGATGTACTAAAAGCTATAAAAGCAGACGAAGAGTTAAGTGAAGATGAACAAAAAAGATATCAAGATGCTGTTCAAAAACAAGTTGATATCAAAATTGAATTAATAAACAAAATAACTCAAGAAAAAGAAAAAGAACTTACAACATTATAATAAAAATGCGTCCGCGCATTTTTTAAATTTACCAATTCAACCGTAAAATGAATCAATAGGTCATTTTATGGTTGAATTAACTAGCAACTTTATTCAAAATACCTACACACTCAATATGGTGAGTTTGACTAAACATATCACAAGGCTGAAGAAAGTTTAACTGATATCCTTCTTGCATAAGTATTGCTATATCACGACACATTGTCTTAACATCACAAGAAATATATCCAATTGTTTTTGGGCCTATTTCTATTATAGACTTCATAAAAAAATCGCTTATTCCTGACCTAGGGGGGTCAACAACAATTACATCAACATTTTTGTTGATGTTTTTTATTGTTTTATTGACGTCGCCACAAATAAATTTGACATTATCGATCATATTTAATTTAGCATTTTCAACAGCATTATCTACCGCTTCTTTTATTATTTCTAATCCATACACAAACTTAGATGCTTTGGCCAGTTTTAAACTTATTGAACCTATACCAGAATATGCATCAACAACAATGCTATCTGGTTTAAGATTTAAATTATTTAACAACAAGTTATATAAATTATTAACTTGATAATTATTAACTTGAAAAAAACTATTTCAATTGATTTTATATTCAAATTCGCCAATTTTGTCAATGATAAATGTTGAATTATTTAAATATTTTTCGCTTGAAATTTTTGTGCTGTTGTTTATGTTCTGAATAATATTCACAACACTAGTATTGCTATTTATTAAATCATTAATGAAGTCGCGGGGAATATCAACTAAATTAGATGAGTTAATGATTACTAATGATTGATTAGAAAAATTTGAATGTCTTACCGTTATGCTTTCAATGAATTTAACTTGTTTTTTTATTAACGGATAATTATTAATATTTTTACTAATTCATTCAAAAATCAATTGAATTGGCTGTAATGCTAGATCATAATTATCTTGTTCAATGATATTATGTGTATTTTTTTCATATAATCCTAAAACTATTTTGTTATCGATAAATTTAACAAAAACGGTTAGTTTATTTCTATACTCTCAAGGACTTGGGTTCTCTAAAATATTTTTAATATCATCAAAATGAATATTTCTTTTAAAAAGAAATTTAACGTAGTCTTGTTTAAATTTTAATTGATCATCATAATTAAGCATTGCAATTGACGCTGAACCAGATTGCATCAATTTATCATTAGCATTAAAGTTTCTTTGTGTAGAAAATTTATGGTACTTTATAACTTTACAAAAGGCAAATCTTGAATTTTTCTTCTTAATTTGAATATCAACTATTTCGCCAGGAAGTGCATTTTCAACAAAATAAGGAAAATTATCTTGATTACGATAAGTACCTAGTCCTTCATATGATAAGTTTTCTATTTTAATGTTAAGTAAAATTTCATTCTGAAAATTCATAAATGAATTATATATAAAAAAGGCGTTTTACGCCCTTTAAATTATTAACATATAAGATAAGTGAAAATAAATAAGCATCACGCATAAGGCTTATTCCATTATTTTGTAAGAAAGGTGCAATATACACTTAAGCAACTAGCCTTGTAGGTCTAGTAACCGTTCACATTGGGAACGCATCAAATTAATTATATACACATTTTTTAATTTCCAAATAAATTTTCTAATATGTTATCGTCATAAAATTTTTCATATGGAATGTAGTAATCTGGTTCAACACCATGTTCAGTGTAAGGTAAATCATTAATGGACTTAATTTCATTATTAGTTCCAGATGTCCAGCCAGATTGACTCGAAATATCAACATGTGTGCCATCGGGAAGAACGGTTGGTAAAACAGCAAACATACCGCCGCCACTTTTTTGTCCGATTAATTTAGCGTATTTTGTTGTTTTAGCACTGTGCGCAAGCACATTAGCTGCGCTAAATGTGTTTTTCCCTGCTAAAATATATCAATTGTAATTATTGTATGAATCTTTGTAATTGTAAAGTCCGTCTTGGTTTGTGTCAATAGTAAAACTAATGTTTGTGTAAATTTCACTCATTCTATCTTGTATAAATAGATTTTGTGATCTATTTGTTATAAAACCAAGAACTCTTTGCAGAGCAGCGCTTGAGCCGCCACCATTCAATGAAATATCAAGTACAATATTTTTTATTTTATTATCTTTGTCCACTCGTTTTATTTCTCTAATTGCATCGTTCATCAGTCAATAAGAGTCATATTTAAAACGATCGCTAGAATTTATTTGTTCGTGAGTTCCCACTAAAAATGAATCCAAAATAATTCTTGCTGTATCTTTGTAAAAATGAGTTATTTTATTTAATTTATTTTTCTCTCTTCTTAATTTAACTAGTTTTGAATAAATACTTCTAAATTCATCCCTGCGTTTAGATAAATAAATTCCATCACTAATTTGAAATCTGCTACTTTCCGCAGCATATGATTTTGAAATTATTCTTGAATGTAAATCATCAAAATATTTGTATCAAATTTGGTAATAAGATTTTTCGTGTTCACTAACTTGATTTTTTAATATTTGTTCATTTAAACTATGTTTTTTTAGCAATTCTTTAAAATTTTTAACACCATTTTCCTTGTAAATTTGATTCGAAAGTCCGTGAAAATGATCGAAAAGTAGGGCTAAAAAATTTAAATTCGTGCTTCGTTGTTTGCTGTTTTGTATATTTGATTTATCTTTATAAAAGTCAATTACATATTCGTTATTTGAAAAATTAATATCGTGGGTAGCATCATAATTACTTACCATTAATTTTTCCCCATTGAATTGTAAATTAAAGTAATTCGGCGAACAAAATAATAAATTAAACACAGAAACTGGCAAATAAAGACTAGTGCCAGAAACATAAAAATTAAATCCATATTCAGCTAAATTAATATTTTTGAAATCACTCTTATTTAACTTAAATGATGTATATTGTTCATTAATGTATTTGTTGTAATCCCTATTAATTGTTGTTTTTATAAAGGAAAAATCATTGAAATTTTTGAATGAAATAGTTGAATCTTTTTCATCAAAGTAAACATTTGCACCATTGTTGCTTAACACAAATTTATTGTTAATATTATTTGCATTTACCCCATTTAATCTAAAAAAATTATTCATTTTCTTGAACACTTCTATAGCATTAACATAGTAATCTTCACTTTCTTTGTCTTGATATACCTTAATTTCACTTGGGTCTTGTAAAAATCCATTAGAAACATTAACTAACTCTGCATTTTTGTGCAGATTTAGTTGTTTTGGTGTTTCGGACTCTTTAATATTTTGAATATTAGAATCATAAAATTTGTTTTTTAAGATATTAAGCAAAAAAGGAGCAACTACGATTGGAGTCATAGCTATTACGCAAGCTGCGACCGTTAGCGGTATTCATATTCTTTTTTTAACCATTATTTTCCTTTTTAATTAGATAATTCAATATATCGTGTTTTGTAAAGTTTTTGTAATCAACATAAAAATCGGGTTCAATTCCTTGGTCTGTAAATGGTAGGTCTTCTGATGTGTGTACTTCTCTATTTGGTTTTCCAGTTCAAGCTAGAGTACTTGAAATATCAACATTTGTTCCGTCAGGAAGAATTGTTGGTAAAACAGAAAACATTCCACCACCTGTTTTTTGGCCAATAACAGTGGCAATGTTTTCTTGTTTCACAACGTGAGCAAATAAATTCGCAGCACTGAAGGTATTAACCCCGACCAAAACATATCATTTATACTCTGAAAAACCATCTTTTTCATTGTATAGATTATCATTATTTGTATCAACATTGTAGTTTAGATGGGTATATTCACTGCTTAATTTGTCATGAATAATCAACGATATATCTTTATTATTTATAAATCCAAGCGTTTTTTGAAGCTCTAATGATGAACCCCCACCATTTAAAGATAAATCTAAAATAATATTTTTAACTTGGTTATTTGGATCATCTTTTTTAATGCGCTCCATAGCTGCTTTCATTCTCTCGAATGAATTGTATTTTCATTTTTCAATACCACTGTCAGACAATGCTGCTATATCTTCAAAATTATCCAGAACAATTCTAGCTGTGTCTTTGTAAACATGTGTTATTTTATTAAGTAAATTGTGGTTTTGGTTTTCTGGATTTTTTGCTTCAAATCGAGCATCAATTAGTTTTTGTCTATTATCAAGCATTTCTTTGTTTTTCTTTGAAATGCTGTGTGATCTGTGCGCGTCTCAATATTTTCAACCGTATGACTTACTAATTATTCTTGAGTGAGGGTCATTTAAAATGTTATTTCAAAGTTCATCGTATGCAGAAACATATTCCGATTCAGAGGTTGATAACAATCGATTTTTAAGGTTATATGATTCGACTAAACCATAAAAATTTTTCACTTTTTTAGATTTATATAAATTTTGGGCTAATCCAAAATAATTATCAAATAAAAAGGCTAAATAATTTAAATTATTAATTCTAGAATATTTTAATTCTAATGAGTTATTGTAATATGCATCCATTGTATTTAAAAAATCTTGATCAAGATTATGACGACCAGCAACAACCTGTCTAGAAGTTTGATAATTTAAACCAATAAAACTTTTACCATTAAATTGTATGTTATAGTATTGATTTGAAATAAACATTAAGTTGAAAGCTCAAAATGGTAAATAAATTTGTTGATTGTCAATAATAATTTCCATTTGGTAGTCACCAAGTTTTAACTTATTATGCTCATTATATTTATTTTTTGTTCGCAAAAATTTTGTTTCATTATAGCGAATATCATTGTATTTAAATCATTGGAAATTTGACGGATTTAATTTAAAAGCACTTGAAGAAGTAAAAATAATTTCGTTTGTTTCTTCATCAAACTTGAACAATTCATTGTTATTGCCTAAGTCAATATCAGCAATTTTTTTGGTGATACTATTCTTTTTATATTGAATTTTATTTCCATTGAACAAAAAGCCTATTTTTTCAATAACTTCATTTAAATTAATATAAACATCATTGGTTTTTTTGTGAATATATGTTTTAAATGTTGTTTTTTGGTCTTCAATATTAGTGGTTGAATTTATATTATAAAATGGTTTATCACCAATAAAATTTAACGTGTTTTCTATTGTTTTATCAATTGGCGGAATAGATTTTTTGGGTGGATTCTGTATTGGGGTTAATGGGATTGTTTTTTTAGGTGGTGTGCTTGGATTGCTACCCTCGTGATTTTGTGTGTTTTTGTTGTCTTTATTTAAATTTTTGAAGTTGTTAATTTTGTTTGAAATATTGGTTACACAAGAACTGCTTAGAAGTGTTGTAGGCAAAATTAACGAAATGACAGAAGCAACGAATGATTTTATTTTTTTTGGCATTATTCCTCTAATATTTAGTATGTTATTTCATGATTTTTATAAATTAATGGCGAAATTATTCCATGAGTAAAGAAAATTATGAACATATTACCCCAAATTTTAACAGGGCTTGTAACTATGTGTTGAAACATGTAAACAAATATCGAACCTACATGTTTACCATTTTCAAGGCTATTTTGTTCAGCTAAAGCCAAAATTGGCACGTTAAAAGTCTCAAGTACTGCTGAAAAAACAACAATTGGTACAATAACTAAATAAAGTTGTCTTCTCAACTTAAAGCGAGCAACAATAATGAATAACATCATTAAAACATAACCAGAAAGCATTATTGCAAGCAATAATCAACGATTTGGAATAACACCTCTTTGAATAACTGCTTCATCAACGTGAAAACCAATGTAACTTACAACAGCAACAATAATGAATGATATTATTAACAAGCATACAATCATATTGATATTTAGTAGATTTATTTTTGATGTTTTGTGTAATTTACTACCAAATCTATAATTATTCAGAAAGATTATTTTATCTTCAATTTTTTCAATAGTTTTTTCGTTTTCAATTGGATTTAAGCGTAATTTGTCAAGTTTCTTAAATAATTTATATATTTTTTCAGCATAAACACCATCCGTGAATTTGCCTCCATAGCAGAAGCGAATAAGTCTAAAAAATAATCAACTTATTATACCTGGAATTACCCCATCAAGAACAGCAGCTAAAATAAAGAACTTATCAAAGTATGTTGGGACTAAGGCATAAGAAATAAGTTCAGAAACTAAACCGACAAACCCGCCAACTACTGGACCAAATATAAATCCTGATATTTTAATTGGCAAGCCGATAATGCTAATTTTGTATGAAGGTAAAGACAAAAAAGGCATTAGTTGCACAACAACCAAAAAGAAAGACACTGAAATAGCGATCAACATACCAATAAAAGTGATACGTCTAATTGACCATCTCGAAAACATTTTAAAATCTTTATCAGTTTTGACTGGATTCATAATTTTCCTTTACGTAAATTATACACATCGCAATATTTAATTATAGAATAAATTTAATGTGTTTTAATGTTAAAATTATTGATATAAAAAGGAGACATAATGCTAATTAAAAAAATAAATACTAAAAGATCAAATGAAGTATTATTGCAAGCTACTTTTAAAGGAGAAGCAGCAAAAACTCAGTTGATTGAAAAAAATAATGCAATTACTGAATATTTATCAGAAAATCTAGCCCTAGTTTATTTGGGTGAAAAAGACAAGTTAACTTTTGAATCATTGGTTAAATTTTTTGGATCACTTTCAATTAATTTAGCTCGTAATTACCAATTTGATGTTAAATCATTTACAACTAAAAACTTAGATGAAGCGAGAGTTTTACAAGCCTACATTCGTGGAGTTTCATTCGAAAAAGCTGAATTATTTAATCTAAAAGAGAAAAAACAAAAAACAGAATTTGAGCTTGAACCATTCCTTGTTGAAATTGACCAAAATATTGAAAAATCAGTTGAAAAAGAATTAATTTTATCTGAAGCTACTAACTATGCAAGAAACTTACAAGTTACCCCACCTAACATTTTAAACTCAGAAGCACTTGCTAAAACTATTGCCGAAGATTTCAAACAATATTCAAACCTTAAAGTAACAGTTCTAAACAAAAAAGAAATTGAAAAACTTGAAATGGGTCTACTACTATCAGTAAATAGAGGTTCAATGTATGAAGCTAGAGTTGTTGTTATTGAATACAATGGTGATCCAGAATCTAAAGAAAAAACTGTATTAGTTGGTAAAGGTATTACTTTTGACTCAGGTGGTTATTCTCTTAAACCTTCTCGTTCAATGTTGGGTATGAAATTTGACATGTCAGGGTCAGTTATTGTTGCTTCAACACTAAAAGCTATTGCACAATTAAAGCCTAAGAAAAACTTTGCGGCTGTAATGTGCATTACAGATAACAGAGTTAATGGTGATGCATCATTACCAGATTCAGTTTGAAAATCAATGAATGGTAAAACAGTTGAAATAAACAACACTGATGCCGAAGGTAGACTAGTATTAGCGGATGGTATAACATACGCTGTTCGTAACCTAAAAGCAACAAGAATCGTTGACGTTGCCACTTTAACTGGAGCAATAGTTGTTGCATTAGGCCACACTTACTCAGGTGTTTGAGCAACAAGTGAAAATGCTTGAGAGCAATTAAGCAAAGCAGCACAAAATGCAAATGAACTAGTTTGAAGAATGCCATTTGACGAAGCATTTGGTTCAAACATCAAAAAATCACAGGTAGCAGATCTAAAAAACACTGATTTATCAGGAAATGCTGGTTCTTGTTCTGCTGCAATGTTCTTAAAAGAATTTACAGAAGATGTTGAATTCATTCACATTGATATAGCTGGAACTGCTGAAATTAATGAAATTCCATATGGTCCAATGGTTAAAACTTTAACTGAACTATCATTAATTTAAACAAAAAAATAAGCCCAAGCGGGTTTATTTTTTTGTTCTAAAAGCCTTTGTCAAACAATTTAGTTGTTTTTTCGCCATTTTCAAATCCATTTGGATAAATTATTCGTAAATTTTCTCTAAATGAATTAGATTGGTGTGCAAATTTTGTTTTATCAGTGCCATCAATTAAATTATAAGCATATAGTGTATCACCAGTAACTCCACTAATATCGCTTGATTGAATAAATGGCGCAAAACCACCAGTTTGCAATAGGTCACCAGAATTAACATTTGCTCTTACTGAGTCATAAATACCAATCATTTGACCAAATTCATTGTAAACTAAAGAACCTGAAGCGCCATAATATAGTGAAGAAAAATTAATATTATGATGATATCCATATCATTGTCCCATTAATTTTCTTCAAGTATTACCGTATATTCCTAAATTGTTGCCGAATTCTAATTTACTTTCATGATTATCTGCAGGTAATGCAAAAGTTTTTGCATTAACAGGACTACGATGATATGAAGTTAAATTTTCTGAATTTCTTTCAATTGGGTTATTAATAACTCACATTCCATGTTTATGACCAAATGGATATCCGCCGATAAAAATGTTTTGAATATTGTACAAATTATTCTCATTTTTTTCATTTTTAGCGGCAGAAACATAATCTGTTGTAAGCATGTATTTGGAAATTTCTTTATTTTGATTAGGTAAAATTTCTGTTTTTTCCAATCTATCAATGTAACTGTCAAGACCTTTTATTGCATTATTAACTCATTGTTTTAATTCTTCGGGAGCGGAAGTTAAATCTACATCAACTTCAAATACTGCAAAATCAACCATTACTCCAATATGTTTGTCACCTTTAAAATATGCATCAAACATTGGTTTTTTATAATCTTCATCAATCTCGCCACTGTTTTTTAAGTATTCATGTCATTGTTCTGCACTTTTTTGTAAGTCTGCTTGATATTTTTGCATTGATTCTTTTTTCATAAAATCATATGCAGCAAATACAATTTTTGGCTTAGAAATGGCGCTTGATTGCACTGTGTCAGTAACACCTTCCATCTTATCATAATTTACCAATTCAGTCGAATTTGTGTAGTATTTGGCAATTCATTGGTTTTTATTCGCTTCTTGATCAGCGGTGTTATTTGGCAAAGCCGAAAATTCTGTTGGTTTGTTTTTTGCTTTACCTAAAGCTACTGCAACAACTTTATCTTTAACAGGGTCTTCATAATTTAATTTCTTGTTTAATTCATCAGAAAGAGAATTACTAAAATTGGCTATAACATGTAAGTTTGTTGCAATAAATAATTTGTATTTATTGGGATTACTTTTGTATTTGTAATAGTCTAGTAATCAACCAGTACCTTTATCATTTGAAATAAAGCCGCCATTTGCTTGTTTGGTGGCAAATTTCAAAGCAAAAGTCCTATCAAATATTTCATTGTATAAAACATTTGAGTCTACTTTTTTAAATTTACTTGCATATTCTGGGTAGGTGTGCTTTGAACTATTATCAATTTTAGGAAAAGTAGGTGGCCAAACAGGCAATTCAGGCTTGTCAGTTGGAGGGGTTTGGAGATTACCATCTCCTTCTTTAGGAGGCTTTTGTGAACCATTGTCATTACCTTTTTCTGGGCTGCTTGGTTCTCCTAATTCTGGTTTTGTTAAATCATTAATAGTTTTAATTTTTTGATTTACAGTTGCAATAAAAACAGTTAAATCACTAAAAATGCGAGTTAATTCTTTAACGGTTAGGTCTTTTAATGATTTGTTATTGTATTTTACTAATTCAACCTTGATTTGTGCATTTACTTCTGAATATTTTGGTTCGCTAGTTTGTTTATCAAGTGTATTTAATTTACTGATTTTTGCGTCAATTTTAATTGAAAGTTCTTGCTTTTTGACTTCATCATTATTTTTGCCTTTTTGAACACAAGATACAATTGAAAAAGGCAAAAATGATGTCAATAAAATTGATGAAAATAATAGTTTTTTGTTTGATTTCATAATTATCTCCGGATAATAAAATATTCACGAAAAGTGAATATTAATCTTTAATATGGAATAACGTGAACGTGTGTGTGAAAAACTGACTGTTCAGGCGCATTTGTATTAATTAAAATTTTGAAGCCTTGGCCGCCTTTATCTAAAACTTCTTGTTTAGCTAATTTACGCGCAACATTAATCAAGTGCGCCGCAGTTTCATCGCTCTCAAGGGTAATATTTCTTTGTCTTTCAATCGGAACTACTAGAAAATGACCTTTGCTAACAGGGAATTTGTCATAAAAAGCGACACAAACATCGTCTTTATATATGAAGTTTGCTTCTAATTTGCCACTTATAATATCTAAAAAAACATTATCCATTATACCAACTCCACAAATACCAAGCTTTTAGCGGCTTCTCTTAAAGCAATACTTGTTTTATTAATCTTAATTTTGTATCCTAAATCAGCAAAACTCTTAATTGCTGTTTCGTAAAGAGTTTGGTCATTTAAGAAGAATAAAAAGGCTAAAATATCCAATTTATCTTTGTACATTGTGTTATCGAAAGATAATAATGTAACTTTTGATTTTGTTGATTTTGAGTCTTCTGAATTTGGAAGTTCAACTTCTTGAGATGCAGCAATTGGCGCAATTTGATTTAAATAAACTACCGTAGGAGTTGTTTTTTCACCTGTTGAAATTTTGTATGGATTAATAACGAATCCTTTTTCAATTTCTGTGTTTACTAATCTATTATTGTTTACATCAAAGTATCCATACAAGTCTTTTTTAGCTTTTTTATTTTTAAGAGATTCATAATCTCATTTTAATGAATACGATGTTGTTGCTGATTTAAAACCTTTGTAACCGTATAGTTTTTTATCATCATCATTGCCTGAAATAAACTCAATGTCAGCTTTTAATTGGTCTTTAGACTGACTTGAATCTTTTCAAAATTCATTAAATGTGTCTGTATCTTTTATAGTTGGAAAACCACGGGTGAAAAATGAGTCATTATCAACTTTAGTTTCAGCATCTTTCATTCAAATTTGAGCATATTTTTTATCAACTGCGTATTTAGCAAGTAAGTAATTTTTTAACTCATATTTAATATCTTTTGTATATTTAAAGTTTTTGTCAATTTTCTTTAGCTCTTCTTTTGTGTTAATTGCAAAATATTTATTTACAAATAACATTTTTTCAATTTCAGCTCTAATACCAGTTTTTTCATTCAATCAAAGCACTTTAAAATGATCTGTTGTTATTTCTGAATGAGGTTGAATAGTTTTTAGAGTTTCGATTTCTTGATTATTTAAAATTCTGCTTGATGTTCAATCAACAACTTTTTGCGCAAAATAATATTTATCTTTATCTAATTTATTTTTTGCATAAAGTTTGAATGCTTTTTCACTATCTTTAAATAAGTTGGATTCTTCTTTTTTAAATTCATTTATATATGTTTCATCAAGATTATTTGAATCATTGAATTTAATTTTGTATAAAGATAATAGAGTTGCTCTTGTAAATTTTGCTTTTAATTGTTCAGCAGCATCGGCTTTAATTAAATTATCTTGTTTAATTTTTTCAACAGTTTTAACATTTTTTGCACAAGAAGCAGAAACAAAAGGAATTGCAACTAATGAACTAGATAATATGGCTAAATTTATTTTTTTCATTATTTGTTTCCCTTTCTTAATTCATTTAATTTTTCGAAAACTAAAGCGCTAGCATCTTTATCTTTATTTTTTGTTGAATTTGGGAAAAATACTTTTTCATCTTTATAAACAAAGTTGCTGTCATATTTGCCTTGAGCTCTATCTTTCATTCAATTATCAACTGATTTGGTTAAATTGAAGTTTCTTTGAACATCTTCTGCGATAAGAATATTTTTGTTATATTGTTTGAATTTTTCAATATCTTTATCATTATATTTTGCATTTTCAATTGGTTTTTTGTTTTCATCAAAAGCATAAATATTTTTTTGCTCTTTTAGATATTTTAAAAATTCTTGTTCATTTAACATTTTTTCTAAAACATATTGTTGTTGTGTCAATGATTGATTAATTAATTGAAGTGCATTGTATTTTTTACCCGATATTGAGTTTTTATATTTGTTGCTCAATAAAAAGTCAGACTTAATCATTTCTTTTAATATTTCAGGTTTGGACTTATTTTCATATGCTTTAATTTTGTCAATTGCTTTGACATTAATTAGACTAATACCTTTTGAGGTTAGGATAATTAGAATATCTTCACTGCCTTTTAATTTATAAACTGTTTGAATTTGGCCTTCTTTTTCAAATAATTCAACTAGCGGTTTTACAATAAGTTCATTAAATTTTTCAGTGTAAATTCCCTCTTTTTTAACATCGCTAGCGTCATCAAATAGTTTTTGAAGTGCTTTATTGAATTTTCCAATTTCAGTTTGAGCTTCTTGTTGACTTTTGTTTTTAAGTGAATCATCTGAAATTTGCGAAATACTATCAAAATTTTTGATAATGTTTTCTCTAATTTCTTTTAGTTTGCCAAATAAATCAACCTCTTTAACATCATTTGTATACAAATCAGATAATTGAGAAAAGGCTTTAAGTGTTTTATCACCGCCGCCAACCAATAAATCATCAATTGAAGTAAGACCGGTTGAACCTCAATTTGTTTTGATTTCTTGTTCATCAAGAGAAAGCTGGGCTAAAACAGAACTATATTCCGCAATTTCTTGATTTATTGTTGATGAACTATTTTCTTTAGCTTTTGCAACAAGTTCATCGTATGCTTTGAAGTTTTCTTTAATTTTGTCAAAAGCAGGAATGACTTTAAAATTATTTTCACCTTGAGCAGGTCAATAAAACATTAGTTTTTTAACTGCGTTTTTATCAAAGTTTCATTTTAGTTCTTCGCCATCAACTTTTTTGCTTGGAGCAATTCCGGGTAGAGTGAATTGACTAATTAAAAATGGGTTATGTTTGCTTAAGTAGTGATCTATAAATCCTTCAGCACTCTTATATGAATCTTCTGTAACAAAACTATTGGTCATAAAAGTCATTTTTTCTTTTATTTGATCCATTTCAAAGTAGTTTTTATCCTTTTGGAAAAATTTAAATACTTTATCGCCTTTTTTGTACAAAATTTCATTGGTTAAATTGCCATTTTTATCAAGTTTGAAAATATCACTTGTTGCAGTTCTATCAATATCATTAATGTTAAATGATGTGTTTAAAGAAAAACGACGTAATGCATCATTTTTTATTGATTCATAAACCTTAAAATCTACAGCTTCATCAATGTTTTTTGCACCATTAAACGATTTAACAAGCATTTCGTTGAAAGCTTGTTCTCATTTATCAAAACCATATGTTTTAATTAACAAGTTTTTAACATCTAATAAAGAACCACGGTGTTTTTCTTTTAATTCCTTAATGGTTTTTAAAGCAATATCATTACGTTGTTTATCATCTTCTTTTCTTGAAGAGTTTCATAGTCTTTGATATTCTTTTGAAGCTTCAACTTCTTTATTGTAAAGATAGAATAATGCATGACGAAAAACATTGTCTAGAACTTTTTTGGGGTCATTTGCATCATCTGCTAATTTGTTGCTTTTAAGGTCTTTAATGTAGAATTTAACTTCATTATTTGAGTTTGAACCAGGTGTTTTGTAGCTAAATACCGGTGTGTTGTCCGGAAGTGGTTGTTCATAATTTTTATTCAAACTTTGAGCTATTAAAGGCGCAGAAATACCAGCTGCTAAAGCCAATGTTAAAAGCGAACTTATTGTTCAAAATTTTCAATTTCTTGATTTCTTTGATTTGGGATTTTGATTTTCTTCTTGTTGAGCATTTTTTCTAGTTAAACGCTCAAAAAAAGTTTCTTTTCTTTTAGCCATATTCCCTTCTTTCTAATTAATATTAAATTTAATATTGTATATTATACATAAATTTTATTTTGTCAAACATTTGAAAATGTATAATAAACATATGAACAAAATTAGCCAATTAATTTTAGAATTTGAATCAATTTTGAATAAAAAAAACATTAATTGGTCAATTTCTAAGAAATTTTATGATGCAATAATTGCTGGTCAAAATATTGAAAAAAAATATAGCGTTGCGCTGTATTGAAAAGATTTTTCGTATCTTGCTTACTTATTCCCTGATAAATTCAAATTCAGTAATAACAAAAGCAATAAAGGTTATTTAGCATCATTTAAATTTGATAAGCAAGTTTTACCAATTCAATTGATAATTGGAAGTACAAGGGAAAAAATTGAATCAATTGATAAGAAAAATAAATCGCGTTTGAAATATTGAGATGCATCAAAAAATAGTTTATTAACTATACTAAAATCTACTGGCACACAGCCTATTCAATTTAAAGAACTAATATATTTACTTTCTGATACGCGACCTACACTTTATTTTTTTACAGATTCAACGCTAGATAAATTTATTTTTTACAATAATTTAAATTGAAATAAATGCAAAAAAATCGAATTCGAAGGTGTTTTTTTGCCTTATTTCAATGATTTTGAATTGGATTCATTGAATATTAAGATATAATTTTATATATGAATTTTAAAAGAGATAATATCACTTTTACATCATCATTATTCATAATTTCGACTACATTATTCTCAATTTTTTCTGTAGTTATTTTTTATGATCCGACTTTTATGGATATTTATGAAGAATTGCCAACAGTGTTTGCTTTATTCAAGGGATTTGGCTTTACAATGTTTTTCACAACAATAAGTAATATTTTTCTTGGTATTACAATGATGTTGTTAGTTATTAAGAAAGAATCAAAAGTTATTAAAAGATTATTTTTTAACGCGGCTTGTTTAATGGCTATTACTTCGTTTGTTTTCTGAAGTTTGATTATTTTTTGGTCTGCAGCTTGATACAACTATCCGGTCGCTTTTATGAATGTTATCCTGCATTTTATTAATCCAATAATTGGTCTTTTAATTCTTTATTTATTTAGAAAAGAAGTAAAAATTAAAGTATTAGACTTGTTTATCCCAATATTTTGATTTGTAGTTTATTATTTCATTGCAATTTTAATCTATGTTGCAACATACGGTATTTTTAAAAATGATACAGGCGTTGTAATCTATAGTTTCTTAAATTTCCGTAAACCTTTATTTTACAGTGGTGATAATAGCATGGTTATTTTTGTGTTAAATTTTGTTATTTTATTAGGCAATATTTATATTCCACTATTACTGACTATAATATTGATTAAGTCTTATAAAATTAAATTGTTTAAAAAAACTACATAGCAATATGTAGTTAAATTTATGTCACAGTTTAAATTAAATAAATTATTTATTACGTTTGATTTCTTTAAGTCTTGCTGATTTACCACTTCTTTCACGAATGTAGTTTAGTTTAGCACGACGTACTTTATTTGAACGAACAACCTCAATTTGAGCTATAAATGGTGAGTGTAATGGGAATGTTCTTTCAACCCCAATACCAAATGAAATTTTTCTAACTGTAAAGTTTTCTCTTGTACCTGATTCAGTTCTTGAAATTACTAAACCTTCAAAAATTTGAATACGTTCTTTTTCACCTTCACGGATACGAACATAAACTTTAACGTTGTCACCTACTCTAAAATCTGGGTGATCTTTACGTAGCTGACTTTGTTCTACTAATTCAATTAATCTATTTCTCATTATTGATCCTTTCAATTATGTCGGGTCTATTTTTTAATGTTTTTTTATATTGCTCATCTTTTTTCCATTTTTCAATATCTGCATGATTGCCATTTAATAAAACTTCTGGCACTTTCATACCTTTATATTCTCGAGGGCGGGTGTATTGGGGGTAATCTAATAATCCTGCATCCTGAAATGAATCAAATTGGTGTGATTCTTGTCTAATTACACCTGGAACTAGTCTAATTATTGAATCCGCCATTACCATTGCAGGAAGTTCACCACCAGTCAAAACATAATCTCCAATCGATATTTCATCATCAACAAGTTCTACAACTCTTTCATCAAATCCTTCATAGCGTCCTGCTATAAATGTTATTTGTGATTTTGTTGATAATTCATTCGCAATTTTTTGATCAAACTTGCGTCCTTGTGGTGTTACTAAAACCTTATAACCACCTCTATTTTCTAACGAATCTAGTGCTAAATCAATTGGCTCAACTTGTAAAAGCAATCCATGACCACCACCATAAATTTCATCATCGACTTTGTTGTGTTTATTTTTACTAAATTTCCTAAAATCAATAATATTAATGTTGATTAGGTTTTTTTCAATTGCTTTGGCAATAATCGATTCATCAGTTAGCGGTTTGAAATAATTTGGAAAAAGAGTTAAAAAATTAATTTTCATTATTTAGCGTGTTTTGAATTTTTTTGAAGTTTTTCATTTAAACCGTGTTTTCTGAATAAGTCGAAAACAACTTGAGTTAGTTGAGCACCATTGTCTACTCATTTTTGTACAAGTTCTTCTTTAACAAAGAATTCTTTTGTGTGTGGGTTGTATTGTCCTAAAGCCTCAATAAATCTACCGTCACGTGGAGCACGTGAATCAGCAGCAACTATTTTATATTGAGCATTAAATTTAGAACCAGTTCTTTTTAGTCTGATTTTTACCATAAAATATTCTCCTTAATAAATTAACTGCGACATTTGTGTCAAGCAAAAATACTTGACAGCATTATTGCTTTATTATTTTACATTAAAAACAAATATTCAAAACAAAAAAATGTCAAGCATTTTTGCTTGACACGATTTTTCAAAATATATTACTATTTAAGCTCTTCTAACTCTTCAAGAACAGTTGATAACCCGGAATTTGAATAGTCAGGACCAACGCAATGAGCAATTGCTTTTACATGTTCTTGTGAACTTCCCATGCAAACAAAATAACCTAAATGATATTTTGTTGGCATATCGTTTGCTGAATCACCAATATGCATCGCATCTTTTGGGTCAATATTTAATAATTCGCAAACAAATTTATTGGCAATTCCTTTGTTAGCATCGCTTGGACCAACTTCGATTGTATAACCATTCGATACCAAATAAAAAGCTAGTTCAGGATATTTTTTAGATAAATAATTGTGTAATTCTTTTGTTTTTTCAATACTTAAACCAAAAACAAGCAATTTTGAAAATGGACCATTATTATCAATATCATTGTAATTAAATTTAGGATTTTCTTTTGACCATTCTTTAACTAGAACACCTTCAAAATTGCCGCTATGGTACATGTTTTTTATGCCATTAATATATATACACATATTATGCTTCTTGAATTCTTCAATAACATTTAAAACAATATCTTTAGGCATCTCTTTACGATAAACTTCTTTATTATTTTTATCAACAACGAGAGCCCCATTTAAACACACAACATACTCACTGCAAACTTGTTGCGCTATATTCATTGTATATTCTGTATTACCTCTACCAGTTGAAAAAATAACAGGTTTAGATAAATTTACTTTTTTAGCAGTTAATATATTTTTTTCGCTAATTGTTTCGTAACCATTCACTTTATCAATAAATGTTCCATCTAAATCTAAAAAATATATCTTAGCTTTTTTAACTAAATTTTTCATTCCATAATTTTAACTAATATTAAGAATCAAAAAAAAAAAAACAAGGCCTGCTCCAACGTTTAAAATAGCTTTTAGTATTTTTTTTACTAAAATCAATTATTTTTCAATTGAATAAGTAATATATCAAAATTTTTATTGATTGAAAAAACAAAAGAAATTTACAAGAAAAATGTGGTATTAATTACACAAATTTGAAAATAAAAAAGAAAAACAAAAATTTAGATGATTGTTTACATCTAAATTCCTAAGCAGTAAGTTCAAGTACAACATATGCAATTTTCAATGCAAAATATTGCAAAATGCTATTTTGAACAAAACATAAATCAAATATCAGTAAAAGAAAAAATCGAGCAAAATGGTAGATGCTTGATTTTTTTGATTATAAATATTGTTTAATTTTAGTTATTTGATTAGTGATTTTTAATAATTTAAATGAATTTATTTTGATATTTATCAAAAAAAATTAGATTATAAATTCTTGAAATTAAATCAAATATGAGGATTGTTTTGGCTGTTGATATTTTGACTTTTTAAAGCTACGATGCAGCTCCATTTGCATCTGAAATTGTTCTATATTTATTAATTAACTCACGCGCTAGTTTAACATAATCAGAATTTTTAGGTTTCGTTCCAAGAGTTTTGATTTGTTGATCAATCTCTTCAACCTTTGAAGGGAAGTTGGCTTTTAATTCTTTAATTAATGCATCAAATTGATCTTTAGCGGTAGCTTGCCTTTCTTTAATTTGTTCTGGAGTTGGTAATTTCACTCATTTTGGTAACTGTGATTTAAATTCTTCCCCATCCAATTTTAGAGTAGTAATTAAATCTATAATTGCTTTGACACCTTCTTGAATAGTGTGAGGTTTCTTTAAATCAACTTTGTCTGTAATTTGTTTTAATTGTTCCTCTTTAATTATTTCACTCTCGCCCTTTGCTCATTTTAATATTTCCTCATATTGCTGTTTATAAGGGTGAATTGATATCTCTTCTACAATCTCATTCAATTTAGACAATTGTTGATTATAAATCTCTACTGTTGGCGGTGTAGAAGCTTTGTCTATGACATCCACAATCTGATTGTATTGTTCTTGATATTTAGTTTTTGTGGCTACATCTTTAATACCATCAAGAGCGCTTTGAATCTCAACTTTGTTTTTGGATCATAACGCTGTTAATTCTTTAAGTTTTGCTCATTTCTCAGGGTTGGCTTTAATTTCTTTATTCTCAGCCATTAATTTATCATTTAAACTTTCTAATAGTTTAATTTTAGCTTCTAAATGTTTGTTGGCTGCCTCTAAAGCTGAGATTTTTTTGTCTTTAGCATCATCGCCTTGAGGGGCGGGTGTTGGTTTATCAGTTTCTTTCTTTATTTGTTTGTCGCAAGACATTGCTACTAGCGGCAGTGCACAAGTTGTTAGTGATGCTGTTAATATTATTCTTTTTTTCATATATTTCCTTTTTACATATTATTTAGGCTTATTATAAGCATTTTATTATAAAACTGCTAAAAAATGCAATTTTCAAGGAAAAATATTGCAAAAATGCTGTTTTAGGCGAAACATACAAGTCTAAATATCAATTAAAAATCAAGCAAAAATGGCAAATGCTTGATTTTTTAATTGTAAATATTGCTTAATTTGAATTCTCAGATTAGTAATTTTTAAGAATTCAAATTAATTTATTTGATATTTATAGGTAAATCTTAGATTATTTAGCACTATTTTGTTTTGATTTTTTTAAAACCAAATCTTTTATTTTGTCTTCTTCAGCTTTTAAATTATTTTGTGCTTCTTCATCTTTTTTCTTTTGCTCTTCAATTCTAGCTTTTTCTGCTTCTTCTTGTTTTTTAAGATTCTCCATAGCCTCTTTTATTTTTTTATTTCTATCAGCATGTTGCTTTTTGTATTTTTCTCTTTCGGCCAATTCTTGAGCAATCTTTAATTGTAGGTTATTTTCAGGATCATTTTCCTTTTTAAGTCTCTCTTCTTCAAGTTTCATTGCTATTTCTTTTTGTTTGTCAGGAGCATCACTTTGCATTGAATCTTTTTTGCCTTGGTCATCCCTAGTTTTTTTATCAATTTTTGAACTTTCTGTACCAGTTCCTGTTTTTTGACCTTTTTTGTCATCAGTTTCAGTAGTTTTTTTGTCGTTTGAACCTACCTCAGGTTGCGATTCGCCGCCTTGCTTAGTTTTAGGGCTTGATTGATTATTTTGGCAAGCAGCAGCAACAAAAGGCATAGATAAAAGTGGGGCACTAATAATAACCATATTTAGTAATTTATTCTTTTTCATATTTATTCCTTTTTACATATTGTTTGGGCATATTATATATATATATATATATATATATATCAAAGCAATTTTCTTAAAAAAACTGCTAATAAATGCATTTTCGGCAGCAAAATAATGAAATATTGAGCGGTATTATAGTGATAATAAAAAAATCAAGCAGTGTAATAGTTGCTTGATTTTTGATTATTAATTTGGAGAATTTGAATTATTGAGCTAATTCAATTTCAGTAATACCTAATGAGTTTAATTTTTTCTTAAATTCATCTAATTGTTTTTGGTCGCTAATTTTAACGCCCTTAGCAATTAGTTTGTTGAATTTATTTCTATGTTGATTAAAGGCTTCAACGTTAATAGTAGTAATTTCACTAGGTAGAGTAAAGGTTGTAAAAGTAACTTCTTTTTCTTTTTCAGAATCTTTTTCTTTAACTTTACGGGTTTCAGTTTTGATTAAAGAAGTTGCTTTATCTTTGTTAATAAGAAATAGAGTATGGTTGATTGTTAAAAGACCATCTTTATCGAAAAGGGCTTGAGGGGCTTTTGTGGAATTAGAACCAAAAGCAAGAGGGTCGAATTGAGCATTTTCAGAGAATTTTATTTCTTTTAGGCTTTGGCTCATTAGTGCTTCTTTGCCAATTTTTGCAACTTTAGGGGCAATAATTTTTTCGATTTTTGAGTTTTTAAATGCTGCATTGCCAATAGCGATTATATTTTCATTTGAAAACTCAGTTAGGGCAGTTTCTGAGAATACACCTTCAGCAAGCTCGGTAATTTGATTTGTTAGAGCGGGGAATTGAATAAGTGATTTTGCGCCTTTAAAGGCATTTTTACCAAGTTTAGTAATAGGAGAAACAAAAAGAGAAGAAAGTTTAGGTGTATTTTCGAAGGCACTATCGCCAATTTCAGTTACTAGAGGCATATCAACTTTTTCTAGGTTAATTAAACCTTTAAAAGTTTCGTTTTCAATAGCTTTAACTGCCTTGAATGAAACTTCTTTTAAAGAAGAGTTAGCGCCAATGTTGTCTTTACCTGAGCGAAATAAGTCTTTAGGTAGAATTGCAATATTTTTAGAAGTAACTTTTTCTAGTTTGCTTCTTAAAAATAGTGCTGTAGGTTCAATTTCCGTAACATGGTCAGGAATATTAAGTTCAATTAAAGTATTTGATCTTAGTTGTACGTATTTATTACCATTAATTGTTTCAGATAGATTACATGATGTAGCAATAAGCGGAGCAAATA
This sequence comes from Mycoplasmopsis bovigenitalium, assembly GCF_002356075.1. Taxonomy (NCBI): domain Bacteria; kingdom Bacillati; phylum Mycoplasmatota; order Mycoplasmoidales; family Metamycoplasmataceae; genus Mycoplasmopsis; species Mycoplasmopsis bovigenitalium. Next base: position 430,365 of record NZ_AP017902.1, read on the forward strand.
ATAATGGTGTAGAGCTTATAAGTAGTGATTTATTAAACTTTTTCATTTATTCCTCCTAGCGAACTGATTTATCGTAGACTAAACCAGCAGCAGCCGGAGCCCGTGATGATTTAGCAGTAATCATAATAACAATTAATGATAATATGTATGGAGTTGTCTCAAGTAGAGGTGAATAAGGTCTTAATGTGTTGATAAATGCACCTGTTGAGAATGATAGAGCATATAGTAGTGAAAAACCAATAGCAACACCACAAACAATGAAAATGTTTCACTGGCCCATAATCATAATTGCAAGTGCTAAATATCCATAACCAAGTACATCTCCATTAAATGAAGCAGGGGTTGCTTGAGCAAATATTGCACCAGCAACTCCGGCAATTGCGCCAGAAATGGCAATACCTTGTCATTTGTATTTGTAAACATTAATTCCGGCAACATCGGCTGCTTGTGGATTTTCACCGATACTTCTAAATCTTAGACCTCATTTTGTTTTATATAAAGCGAATGCTGAGAAAGCAATGATTGCTAAAGTAATAACAATTTTTCAAGAAATAATTTCTATTTTTTGCGAACCAGCAACTTCAACTACATATTTTAACTCAGTAATACCCATAGTAGGTTTACGGTTACCGTTACCAAAGAAGTCAAGTAGGATAATTGCTATACCAAACGCTAATAAGTTAATAGCAAAACCCGAAATAGTGTGTTCACTTTTTAGTTTAATGGTTGCAAAACCATGAAGTAATGAGAATAATGATGCACAGCCAACAGCGAATAGCGTTGCTGGTATTTGTCATCATCCTGAAGATTCATTGCCATCAAATTTTGATAGTGTGTTACTGAATGCAAGATAGCAAGCAGCACCAATAACCATCATACCGTTGATACCAAGGTTAACAATACCAACTTTTTCTGAGAATAGCCCACTAATTGCGCCTAGAGAAAAGATGCAAAAGAACAGTAAAAATCAAGAATAAACGTTAATTGTTAATGCCATTATGCCTCCTTTCTCTTTCTAAATGGACAAATATGCATTTGTTTTCTTTGAGAAATAATCATTTCATATGTGTCATTGTGTTCAGATTTTATGTCTTTAATTTGGGCTTTACGTTGTTGTTTTAGTTTGAATTTAACACCAACTCCAAGAGTCATTAATTGGTAGTTAATTTTCATTTTTTCACCATTGATATTTTCAAAGTAGGCAATAGTTTGGTCATCACTATTTTTGTAGTTCATAGCATTTGTTAAATACTCATTGGTGATTTGTGCTAATTGTTTACGTAATTGTTTAATTTGCAGTTTAAATGAATTTTCTGTGTTGTTTAATTTTATATCGCTTCTAATTTCGCTTGGTACTGAATTAGAAGGTTTGAATTGCATTTTTTCAGTTTTTCATTGTTGTTTAAATTTAGTTATATTAGCTTTAATATCACTCATTAATTGCGCATTATTATCTTTTTTAGCAGCAAATAATTCAAGTTGAATTTGGTAAAGTTCATTTGCTTTTTGGCAGTTGAATTTAGCTAGTTCAATTGCGTTGTTTAGCTTAGTGAATTTAGCAGTATAAGTATCTTGAATTTTGGCAAGTTTGCTAATTGAAGATTGATAATTTTGGCTATTAGAATTTTGTTCTAAACCATAAATTTTTGCGTTATATTGAGCAATTAATGAAGCTTTTTTAACAAGTAATTGTTCTAGTTTTCTATATTTTAGATAACGTGGGTCTAATAATAATAGCACTTTTCTAACACTGAAGTTAATTGGTTTAAATTGCAAGAACATAATTGATGTTGCTGCAAGATATAAAATAACTGATGTAATAACTTGTAAGTCTTCAGGTTGAATGTAAAGTGGTGCTAATTGTAAGCTAGGTCCTGAAGTATAAATGTATGTATAGAAAAGTGATGAGAATAGAGCGCCAACTGGTGAGTTTAGGGCAAGTAAACTAATTGCAATTGCCTCAAAACCTAAGTTAAGCGGTTGCGTAATTCCTAAGAAGAATCCTTCACCAATTACATAGAAGTAAAATCCGGCAATAGCTGATATGGCAGATGAAACTCCAAGCACCATAACAGTTAAAAGCTTGTCATTAACTCCCATATATTTACCATTTGATTTAGAAATACCTTGCATTCTGATTTTGTAACCTAGGTTAGTAAAGTTGAAAATAAAGGTAATTCCAATTGATAATGCTAATAATGCAACAATTCCAACAATAAAGAAGGCCATTTTTACATTTGTACTTATGTTAGTAAATGCCGCATTTGTTCCTTGCAAGTTATCGGCAAAATAGTATTTTAAGTGCGCTGAACTAAAGTTTGGTCAAACAATAGAAGCTGATGATTGTTGGAAAATTAGCATTGATAAACCAACAATAATTCAGTTAATCATAATTGTTGAGATAACTTCGTGCACATTTAAATAAGCTTTAAGTGCTCCAGCCACTAAACCAATAGCAAAAGCAAATATGATTGATATAAATAGGGCAATAACTAGTAATCAAGTAGGTGTTTCTTGGTATTCTGTTGCTCCATAACGAATTATTAGAGCAAAACTGACAAAACCAGAAATCATCATTTGGCCTGGAATACCAATATTGAATAAGCCCGCCTTAAAACTCAATGCACAAGCTATGGAGCTAAAGCCAAATACTAAAAAGTATTGAAGTATTTTATATTTGTTTGAACTATTAAAAGATTTAAGAACAGTTGTAATAATCTCAATAGGGTTAACAAAGATTGAACTTTGTACACCTTTTTTGACTACGATATAAGCAAAAGCAATTAAAATCCCAAAAAATAATGACCATAAAGAAGAAGAAACTTTGCGAGCAGTAGATTTTGTTTTATCTAAACGAATAAATTCTGATGCTTTAGCAGAAAATTTTTGTCAAAGATTAAACTTTTTGTTTTCTGTTTGCATTATTTTTCTCCTTTCATTTTATTTGCTTGATTATTTTTGTAATCTTCATAAATTTCATTAAATGAAGTTTTTGCATGAATTAACTCACGCTTTGTTTCATTGAATAATTTAGATTTTTGTTCTTTTACTTTTAATAAACTTTCTTTTAATTCATTGATTATATTTTTATCAGCACCTTTGGTTTTTTTTGCAACTACAAGACTTGATTTAATTGAAGCTTCTTGAAGCAAGATTTGTTCTTTTTGTTTTGCAATTTTTCTGTTTAATGCTGTGATATATGAATCTTTTGAGTCTTCAATATCATTTGGATTGAATCAATTTTCTGTTGATGAAGAAGAAGCTGACATGAATTTACCAATTTGTTCACGAGTGATGTTTTTTGCATCATTAATTGATAAAATTTTACCCTCATTAATAACAGCAATTGTGTCTGCAAGAGCTAAAACTTCATCTAATTCATATGAGATTAGTAAAATTGCTTTACCTTTTGCTTTTTCATCAAGAATTTGAGTATGAATGTTAGTTATTGCACCAATATCCATACCACGAGTAGGTTGAACAATAATTATAAAATCATGTTCAGTCATCATTTCACGTCCAACAATGAATTTTTGTTGGTTACCACCCGAAAGCGAACGGGCAATACTTTTTGCACCTTGTGAGCTTCGAACGTCATATTTTTCGATAACGCTTTGAGTAAATCCAGCGATGTTTTTATTTTTGAAAACACCGGCTTTTTGGAATTCTTTGTCTCAAAGTCTTCTAATTACAGAGTTTTCTTGGATGCTAAAATCAAGAATAACTCCATGGTGATGACGGTCAGCTGGAATATAAGACATGTGTAATTTACTTCTGTCTTGTGCATTTGTGTTTGTAATATCTTTTAACTCATATTTATTTGTTTTTTCGTCAAGAACTAAAAGACTAATTGAACCTTTTGATGGTTTTTCAATACCACCAACTACATATTCAAGTTCTTCTTGACCATTGCCAGCTACACCAGCAATTGCAAATATTTCACCTGCATGGATGTTAAAGTTAATATTTTTAAGGTTCTTTTTAAGTTTTGTTGTTGTTAGATTTTTGATTGAGAATACAACATTATCACGTTTGCATTCGATATTGTTTTTAATTTCGACAACTTCATTACCAACCATAGCCTTGATAATATCATCAATAGATGTTTGACTCATAATAAAGTCGCCTGCCACTTTACCTAAACGAAGAACTGTAGCAGTGTCAGCTACTTGTTGTATTTCTTTAAGTTTGTGGCTAATAAAGATTATTGTCTTTCCTGCTTTTTTAAAAATTTCAAAAGATTTTAATAAACCTTGAATTTCTTCATCGGTTAAAACAGCTGTAGGTTCATCAAATACTAGAATATCGTTCCCACGATATAGCATTTTCATGATTTCAACTTTTTGTTGAGTTGAAACAGTTGCTTCACCTGATTTTTGGAAAAGGTCAAATTGTAGGTTGTATTTGTTTTGTAATGCTTTAATTTTTTTAATAGCAATATTTCTATCAATTACACCTATATTATTTGTTCATTCCTCACCCAAAATAATATTGTCAAGGTTAGTATAAACATCAACTAATTTAAAATGCTGGTGCACCATACCTATACCTAGTGCATTGGCATCATTCGGTCCAGAAAAAAGCACTTTGTTGCCATTAATTAGGATTTCTCCACTTGTTTGTTCATATAGTCCAAACAAGATAGACATCAAAGTACTTTTTCCAGCCCCATTTTCGCCAATCAATGCATGAATTGTTCCTTTTTTTACTTTGAAAGAAACTTTATCATTTGCAATGATTCCGGGGAATTTTTTAGTTATGTTTCTAAATTCTACTGCGTACATTTAGAAAATTATTTCTTATTTTTTCATCAATTCTTTTGAAAGAGCATTTAGACGTTCTTGTTCAGTATTATATTCTGTACCATCTTTAAGAGCTCTTTTTGAAGCAAGATAGTCTTTTTCTTCTGGTGTTAATTTTTTAAACACTTCTTTACCTTTTTGAAGCGCTGCAACAGCAAGTTGTCTTTTAGCTGGGTCAGTTATGCTTGTAGGTGCAACATCAACTCAGTTTTCATTATATCCACCTACTTGATTACCATCTTTTTTATCTAATTCAAACTTGCCTAATTTATCGCTCTCAGATGCTAAGTCTTGTGTTGAAGCTAATCTACCAACTGTATCGTATGTAGATTGTCCAATACTTTTTAGAATTGAAGTAAAGAATCATTCTTTATTTTTAGGGGCTGAAAGAGATTGGTCAGTGTCAACACCAACAATATATTTATCTTTTGATCTTTCATTATTAATTAAAACGTTTGTAGCAGGCCCAGCTACTGGAAGAACCATTTTTGGATTTAATGCCAATACACTATCGATAGTTGAATTCATCTTAGGTGTAATTTCAAATCCAGAAGATAAATCTACTGTATCTGTAAGAGTGTGAACTTTTTTATTTTCATCGGTTTGTTGATTATTTCACCATAGGATACCTTTATAAAAACCTTCAATAAAGTCAGTTACACCTGGGAATATACCACCCCCAAAACTAGAAACTGTTCTGTTTTTTGGATCTGTTTCATTTGAAAGGAACATACCTGCAGCATATCCCGCCATGAATGCAGCTTCTTTGGTTTTGAAATGTTGGTAAATTCCGTGACCTGATAACTCTGAAGTATAATCTGCTCCAATAATTACAACTTTATTTTCTTTAATTTTAGCTTCATTAGCTTTAACAAAAGTACCAATGTGATCTCCGTGTAAATATCCTGGAGCTATTCAAATTTGATACTTGCCTTCTAAAGCTGTTTGATAAGCTTGCGCAAATTGTGAGTTCTTAACCTCGATAACATCGAACTGTGAATATGGGAATTTATTTTGTAGATCTGCAAAATTTAATAAACCTTCTCAAGCCGATTGGTTGAATGATTTATCGTTTAAATCCCCCCCATCGTTAATCATAACGATTTTAGGGGCTTTTTTGATTTGTTCTTCTGTCAATTTAAAACTGTCGTTAAATTTAATATTAACAACTGATTGACTTGGTTGTTTTGGGTGTGAGTATTTTTTATTACCACACGCCGCAGCCATTAAAGGCATTGCACTTAGTGCAGAAATTGCACTAATAGATAGTAAAAATTTACGTTTCAAAATATCTCCTTTTTTAAATTTTTACATACACAAACGGAATATATGTAAATTTACAATCAAATTATATATTAAATATTAATATTTTATTAATTTATATATTGCCAACTAAACATAGTGAATATTCTTATTTTTACCAAATCAATTGTAAAATGTTTTTATACGGAAAAATGTAATTCAAAATTATTTATTTAATTAAATTTTATTCTTTAAAAAAATACAACAAAATTAGATTAAACTAGTTTCCATAAATTACCAATAAACATAATAAAAATTCAATCACTATAGCCACAATTAAATTATTAGATAAATATTTGTTTATAATTTTTATATAGACAAAATAGGAGATTAAATGAAGAAAAAATTATTTTTAAATTTGATGCCAGTTGCAGCTCTTACAGTGCTGCCAACTATTGCTATAAGCTGTACAAACACCAAACAAAAAGATAAAGATACAGAAAGCAAAATTCAATTTGAAGTTCAACTTGCCGAATATGAAAAACACTACAAATTGTTTAATGATACAATTGCAAAATACAAAAAAGAACTTGAAGAAAAATACAAAAATATTCAAAAACGCGGAAATACAGAAGAACAAACACAACAACTAACCGCTGAAAAAGATGCTTGAGTTAAAGAAAAAACAATTGAATTACAAGCGCTAAGAAAAAATGTTGATGATAACTATTTAAAACTTAGAAATTTAAAAGACCACAAAACTAGACTAGTTAAATTAATTCATACAAATGATGAACATGGTCGCTTGGTTTTCGATAATGGTAAATATAATAAATATTCAGGAATGCAAGGGCATGCAGAAATATTGGGTTCGAATTTTTCAAGAGACTTATTATTATCTGCGGGCGACTTAATTCAAGGCCAACCTTTATCAGACTCAGATAAAGGAGTTACTATCTCAGAAATTGCTGCTTTAATGAACTATAATGCAGTGGCTGTTGGTAACCATGAATTTGACTATGGTTTAACGCATCTATTCGAAATTCAAAAGAAAACACCGAATATGCCATTTCTATCAGCTAACATTGTTTGAAACCAAAAAGCAGTAACTGACAAGGCTAAAGACCTAAATGGTAAAGATGCAGTTGCAGATGAATTGGTATTCAAACCTTACATAATTAAAGAACTGACTTCCGGAATCAAAGTTGGAATTATGGGCATAACTACACCTGATACCGCTTGAACTTCAAGCCCTAAAAACTCAGTACATGTTACTTTTAAAGATCCAGTACAAGAAGGTACAAAATACGCAAAAGAATTAAGAGACAAAGGTGTAAATATTGTTATAGCATTAACTCACTTAGGTGTTGATAGACAAAATAAAGAATGAGATTCACGTACTTTTGCAAATAATGTTGAAGGTGTTGATTTAGTTCTTGATGGACACTCACACACATTGGTTAAAGCCGAAAAAATAAACAATACAATACTAACTCAAGCCGATTCATATACAAAATATTTAAGTGAATTAGATCTTTATATTGATACAGAGACTAATAAAATTACAAAAATAACTCAGCAACTTAGAACAATGGAAGAAACTGAACTTCTAGGTGGAGCAGTAAATAACAATAAAATAATTGATGGAAAAATAACTAAGTTAAAAGCAGAATTTGAAAAAATTAATGGTGTTAAAGTATTCGATAATCCTATTGATTTTATTCATACAACTTCTCACAAAGTTGAAGAAGCAAATAAATCATCAGCTCTTGGTAGACAAAAACAAACAAACCTAGGTATGTTTGTTGCAGATGCGCTTGGTTGATCGTTTATTAGCGACAAATCAACAGCTGATGGGCAAAAATATAATTTAGATAACACAATCGCATTTGTAGGCGGGGGTAGCATCCGTGAAAACCTAGTTAAAGGGCCAATAACGCGTGGTAACATGTTTGCCGTGTCTCCTTATGGCAACCGTATAGCGGCTGTTGAATTAAAAGGTGATAAATTAATTGAAGTTATTGCGCACGGCGCTAAAAAAATATTTTCTGGTGGTTTTGCTCAATGATCAAAAAATGTTAAATTAAATATTAATTTTGATCCAACGGATAAAATATACAAACCCGTCGAAGAGTCGATAAAAATTAATGATAAAGCGATTGATAAAAGCGCAACATATTACCTAGTTACCGATGATTATATTCTTGTTGGTGGTGATGAATACAACATGTTAAATTATGCAAAAATCACTGATGGTTCAGTCAAATTAATTTTCGAAGGTTCAGACATGCTTCAAGAACTAATTAAATACGGCCAACATATCACAAAGACAGATTTTAAAGCAACCGAGAATAATCCATTTGGTGATACACAAATTGATTTCTACAATCAAGAAAAACTGCCAAAAAATGTTGTTGTAAATCATAAAGCTCCCACTGCTACAACAACTAACTCTGCACAATAATTTTTAGGCATTAAATTCAAAATAATTAAATAATAAAAAATAACGAAAATCAATAAATTTAAATTGAATTCGTTATTTTTTGTATCAATTCATTGACTAATTTTCAATAGTTTTTTCAATAAATTTTTCGAATTTTTGTATGGTTCTTGCTAGACCACCATTAGTGTAATCTTCACCAATAAAACTTGCCGCTTGCTTAATTTCTGCCTCAGCATTACCCATTGCAACTAGATAACCAACATAAGGCAATGCTAACAAATCATTTTTTGAATCACCAATATGAGCACATTTTTTAATATCTAAACCTAAAAGTTCAGCAACATATTTATTTGCAGAACCTTTTGTAGCAGACTTATCAGTCACCTCAATTGAATATCCTCTAGAAACAACATGAGTTGCTAATTCGGGGTAATTATCATTTAAATATTTTTCAAAATTTGATGTTTCTTCTAGACCTAAACCAAAAATCAAAAATTGTCTGATATCTTGATTTTTATCTATTTCTTGATAGCTTTTTTTCTCAAATCTTTTTACTCAATCCCTTTTATTTCAATTGAATTCGCCAAAATGATAAATTGTGTCTGCACCATTAATTATTATATTTAATTTAGTATCCATGAATAATTTAAGCAACTTATTTTTAGTCTCATTTTTTATATTAACACTATGGATAATTTCACCGTTAGGATCTGCAACAACTGAACCTGTCGAACAAACTGCATATGGCGCATTAATCAATTTCATTATCTGAGGAACCGCGCCTTTTGGTCTTCTCCCAGTCGAAGGAATAACTGGAGTAGTTTTCTGTAATTCTTTTAAAAATTCAATGTTTTCAGCAGACATAAAACCATTATCTTCGCCAGCATCCAACATTGTGCCATCTAGATCAATAAAATAAGCTTGAATTAAACGTTTTTTCATAATATAGTTATACCAAAATTAAATAATTAATATTAATCTTTTGTATTAAAATATTATTCATGAATAATAAGACTTATGATGCAATTGTGATTGGTGGAGGACATGCGGGTTTAGAAGCTGCATTTGCTTTAGCTCACCAAAAACACAAAACTTTGCTCATTTCATTCAATAAAAGTAGATTAGGAATGATGCCTTGCAACCCTTCAATCGGCGGTCCTGCAAAGGGAATAATAACTAGAGAAATTGATGCACTTGGCGGAATGCAAGGTCTGTGAGCCGACCTTGCTACTATTCAATTGAAAATGTTAAATCAATCAAAAGGACCAGCAGTTTGAGCACTTAGAGCACAAATTGATAAGGAAAAATATTCACAAATTATCAATGAATATGTTGATAATCAACCTAATTTGGACTTTTATCAAGCAGGTGTTGAAGAAATTATTGCAGAAAATGGCGTTTTTAAAGGTGTAATTCTTGATGATAAACAAACAATATTTGCAAAGGTTTGTGTTGTAACAACTGGGACTTATATGGATTCAAGAATACTAAGAGGCTCTGATGCTATTTTTAGTGGTCCGGATAACGAAAAAACAACAAAAACATTGAGTGAGTCGCTTTTAAAACACGGTTTTTCATTGCAAAGACTAAAAACAGGAACACCCCCAAGAATTTGATCTGATTCAATTGACTATTCAGAAGTTGAACAAGAAGTACTTGATGATATAAATTTAAGTTTTTCAAGTCGCTCAAATGTCGATATTCCTGCTCAAGTTGCTTGCCATTTAACTTACACGACACCGCAAACTCACGAAATTATCAATCAAAATCTACACAAAAGTGCGATGTATTCTGGATTAATTGAAGGTATAGGTCCAAGATATTGCCCGTCAATTGAAGATAAGATAGTTAAATTTGCATCAAAACCTCGCCATCAAGTCTTTTTTGAACCAGAAACAGCAGATGGAACTATTACATATGTAAATGGCCTTTCTACTTCATTACCAATCGACGTTCAGGATCAATTAATTAGGACAATTCCAGGATTAAAAAATGCACGAGTACAAAAATGAGGATATGCAATTGAATATGATGCAATTGACCCTTTACAACTAAAACCCTCTCTAGAAACCAAAATTATTGAGAATTTATTTACTGCTGGACAAATTAATGGTACCAGTGGTTATGAAGAAGCTGCTGGACAGGGACTTGTAGCAGGCATTAATGCAGGATTAAAAATTTTAAACAAAGAACCTATGGTCATATTGAGAAACCATGGTTATCTTGGTGTATTGATTGATGATTTGGTAACAAAAGGAACAAAAGAACCATACAGAATGCTAACTTCTCGAGCAGAATATCGCCTTTTATTAAGAAACGATAATGCAGATATAAGATTGGCCGAATATGGACTTTATGCCGGAACATTAACACAAGAACAATATGACAAAGTTATTGAAAAATACAAACAAATTGACAATAAAATCGAATATTTAGCAAACAACCATGTTTCAAGTAAGTCTGAATTAGCTACTAAATATAATGTTTTTGATGGACCATCATTACTAAAAATTTTATCAAGACCCGACGTTGAAGTAGATGATGTAATTCCTGATTTTGAGTATAAGCGAGAACTAACTATTATGGTTAGATTGCATGGTTATATTGAAAAACAAAAAAATGATGCTGCCAAAATGGTTCGCCTTGAAAATTTAAAAATACCAAATGATATTGACTATGAATTAGTCAAAAATATTGCAACGGAAGCTAAACAAAAATTAATACAAATCAAACCAACAACAATTGGTCAAGCTTCAAGAATCAGCGGCATTAATCCTGCTGATATCCAAATGTTGATGTTTCATATCGAAAGCAAACACAATGAAAAAAATTAAGATAATTTCCGTTGGAAATTTATCTCCAGAGTTCAAAGAATTATTCAATTCTTATGCTAAACGAATTTCCCATTTCTATTCATTTTCAATTGTAGAAGTAAAAGAATTTAGTGAAGAAAAAAACATTGAAACCAAGAAACAAAAAGAAACAAAATTAATTATTGACGCAATACCAAAAAATTCATTTGTAATTTTATGTAGTTTAAGAGGAAAAAATATTGACTCAATTGAACTAAGCAAAATAATTGACAATCAACAAGATATAACCTTTATCATTGGCGGCTCAGATGGTGTAATCGAAAGCGAAATAAAATCAAATTTTAATTGATGTTTTTCTAAACTTACTTTTCCGCACCAACTGTTTAGAGTTATGCTAAGTGAACAAATTTATCGAGCAGCTTCAATATTAAATAACAAAAAATATCATAAATAAAGACATATTGACCCTAAATGGAATAGTTTAGGGTTTTTAATTTGTTTTATTTAGCGAACTAAATAGTAAAATTAAATTAGTACTAATAAGGAGAATAATGAATAAAAAGTTCAAATTAATTGCAAGTATAGCGCCAATTATTGGTGTTTCTTCTATAGTTGCAAGTTGTAAAAATGATTCAAAAACATTAAATAATGCAGAAAAAAGAAATCAATTAGCAAAAGAAGTCGATTCTTTAACTACCCCTCAAAAAGTAACTTTAATTAGTAAGTTAAAGCTAAGTAACACTGATAAAGCAAAACTTATTGCCCAACTTAATGATGGTCCACATATTGCCGGTGCAATTCTATTCTATGTAAAATCTGCAGAACAAAGAGCAGCGGCTCTGCAAGCTTATACATTGGCAAAAGCAGCTTTTGATAACCTAAAGAAAAAAGCCGATAATGATAAAATGGACTATAACAAAGTGGATAAAACTTCTGGTAAAGTTTCAAACCCTGACAGTGAAAAAGCAATCCCTGTTGTATTTATGGATATTGACGAAACTGTTCTTGTTAACGAATATACTCAAGCTTCAAATGTTATTATAAACAATGGAAAATACAGTAGAGATTTCAAGGAAAATATTGACCAAAAAGGAAACAGAAAAGCGGTTCCTGGTGCAGTAGATTTCATCAATCATGTGTTTGAAAATGGTGGAATTGTGCTTTTTAACTCAAACATTAGACAACTTAGAGCTTCTGTTGACGGCATCAAGAAAAACTTAATCAAAGTAGGTGTTAAAAAGCAATTCGTACACGATTGAATGTTCTGAACAAGGGGTGTTGTTCCAATGAAAGATGACAAAACATATGATCCAACACCTTGAAAAACCGCGCTAGAATTAGGTGTAGATAAACTTCCTTCAGGATCAAAAGCACCATCAAAAAATGCAAGAATGAATGCGGTAAGCGACAATCCAAATGGTTGAAATTTCAGTGTTTCTCAAGATGGATCAGGCGACAAAGTTGTTACAAAAGTAATAATGAAAATTGGAGATGATTTTAACGATTTCTTCGATGATGCATACAAATACGCAAAATCAGGCGAAAATATTAAATTTGCTAAAAAGACAGAAATTAATGATCTATTCACAAAAATTGAAGGTGCAACAGGTATAAAAGTAACTGGCACAGCAACACACGATAGTTCTGAAAATGTTAAAATAGAAAAATTATCATGACATCAATTTAACGTTCAAGTTCCGGGCAATGCAATGTATGGTGGTTGAGCACATGATTATGAATCATTTGAAGATGTTTGAAAAGCATTGGAAGAAGTTAGAAATACTTCGCAAGATAATAAATAACAATCAAAGGGATGCTCGTCCCTTTTGTTTTTATTAATATAAATTTAATTTATAATACAATTATATTATTATTGAGATTAAATAAGGAGATTATATGGCTAAGAAAAACATTGTTATCGACGAGAAAAAAGTCGAAATAAGAAAAACAATTGAATTAAAAGACGAACAATGATCAAAATTACATGAAAAAGCCTTACAAAATTTAGTTAAAAACTTAAAAATAGATGGTTTTAGAAAAGGTAAAGTCCCTGCTGACATTGCTAAAAAATACATTTCAAAACCACAAGCTTTTGAAAATGCATTAAATTCATATCTATCAACTAACCTAAAAGATATTTTTGAAGAACTAAAAAAAGAAAATGACAGAGTGATTGCTACTCAACCAAATATCAATGTTATTGAAATAACAGATGAAAAAGTTGTGTTTGAAGTTGCCTATCCACTTGATGTTGATTTATCAAAAATTAAACTTGATGGCGTTAAAGTTAAATTTGAATTACCAAAAGTTACTGAAAAAGATGTTGAAGAATACATTGATGAAAAATTAAAAGAAACTTCACTACAAACACCTTTAAAAGCAACACAAAAAACAAAATTTGGTGACACTGTTACTTTAAATTACAAAGGTTTTGTAAACAATGAACCTTTTGATGGCGGGCAAGCAGAAGGCTTTGAATTAAAACTTGGTTCAAAAACTTTTATTGATACTTTTGAAGACCAACTTGTAGATAAAAAAGTTGGCTATAAAGGCGAAGTAGTTGTAACATTCCCAGAAAAATACCCTGTTGACAAATTAGCGGGCCAAAAAGCAACTTTTGAAGTTGAAATCGTAGCAGCTAAAAGACCGGAAGAAACAAAACTTACTGAAGACAATATTTTTGTACTTCGTGCCGGACAAGCAAAAACAATTGAAGAAGCTAAAGATGTTATCAAATGAGTAATTACAAACAACGAAATTGAAATTTCATTAAATAAATACATTGAAGAATTCGCAAATGAAGTATTAAAAAACAACGAAATTAACATCAATGAAATATTCGTTCACCACCAAGTTGAAGAAAAACGTAAACAAGTTATTCAACAATTAAAACAACAAGGCATTAAATTTGAAGACTATCTAAAAATCCTAGACAAAAATGAAAAAGAATTTAATGAATTAGTATTTAAAGAAGAAAAACAAAGCATTTCATTTACCTTGGTTGCACAACACTTATTGAAATCAGTTGTTGAAAGCAAAGAAGTTTCAAAAGAAGAAATTGAACAATGAGCAGCTATTACATCAATGTCATCAGGTTTACCAACAAGTTTCTTAACCGGTTTCTTCATGCAAGATGAAAACAATAAAAGACAAATTACAGAGCGTATTCTTGAAAAACGTGCATTTGTTGCATTTGTAAAATCACAAGATGAAAAATCTGGAGAAAAACTAGAAAAACTTCAAAAAGAACTTGAAACTAACGCAACTAGAATTTCAATTGAATGAAACAAAAGAGCTGAAGAGCTAAAACTAGAAAAAGAAAAAGAAATCGAAAAAGCAGCTAAGAAAAAAGACAAAAAATAATCCCTAACATCGCATAAACTTGCGATGTTTTATATACATTTTCGCGTATTTGTTAAAATATACATATTAAATAGGAGGAACATGCTTCACATTGTTTTGTATCAACCCGAAATTTGCCCAAATACCGGAAATATCATTAGAACTTGTTATGCTTTAGGAGCAAAATTACATATTATTAAACCTATCGGTTTTGAATTGTTGCCAAAATGATTAAGTAGACCAGCAGCAGGTAGACTTTTAAGTGATATTCAACATGAAATACATGCATCCTATGATGGTTTTTACAAAAAATACTCATCAAAAAATATTTTTTATATAACAAGATATGGGCAAAAGTCATATGTTGAACCAGATTACAAAAATGTGGCAATGCAAGATCGCGAAATTTGGGTCATGTTTGGTCGTGAATCAACAGGTATTGATAAACAAATTCTTTCATCAAACATATCCAATTGTTTAAGAATTCCAATGGTATCAGCTATGAGGAGTTTAAATTTAGCAAACTGTGTTTCAATAATTGGTTTTGAGATAATGAGACAACTTGATTTTGAGGGTCTTAGTTACTTTGAATCTCAGAAAGGTAAATTTTACTTAAATGAATAAAAAATCAATATCAAGCGTCAATAACGAAACAATAAAACAAGTTAAAAAAATTATCAATAAAGGCGATGAGAATTTGTTTGTCATTGAGGGCAAAAATATAATTAATGAAGCAATAAAAAATAACATTAAAATTATTCAAATTTTTGAATTAGATAATTCAAATTGCTATCAAAATTCAATTAAAATCACAGATAATGTTTTGAAATCAATTACAACAACAGCCCATCCCGAGGGATTTGTGGCACTGTGTCAAAAGCCTCAAATAAATAAAGAATCAAAGAACATAGTTTTTTGCGATAATGTTCAAGATCCTGGAAATATTGGAACAATAATTAGAACAGCAGTAGCTTTTGGTTATGATACCATTTACACAAACGTTAATGTTTATAATCCTAAAATTATTCGTTCAACTCAAGGGGCAATATTTAAAATTAAAATTGTTAAAATTAACAAATCTGAATCATTTATTAAAGAATTAGTAAAAAATTATCCTATTTATATAACCTCATTAGATACTGATTCAAAAGATTTTAATACAATAAATTACCCCGAAAAGAAAGTTATTGTAATTGGCAATGAAGGTCATGGGGTTGATAAAAATCTTTATAAATATGCGACAAGTAAAATTCATATTCCTATTGATTTTGAAAGTTTGAATGTATCTGTTGCAACGGGTATAATATTAAATAAAGCAAGAGGTAAAAATGAATGATAAAAATAAATTAATCCAGGAATTTAAGGAATTATCAAGGGAATTAAATGGTTATAGTTGCACTGAAGTTGAAAATTTAATCAATGATTTTGTTCTATTAGTTGATGAATTGACAAACAAAAACGAAAATTTAACTCAATCGATTAAAAAAATTATTGACGAAAATGAACAACTAAAAGCTGAAAAATCAAAAAATGAGTTCATTAGAAGTTTGAACAATAAGGAAAATTAATGAATTTTGATAAAGAACACCAAAACTTAATTAATTGATATCCTGGCCATATGGCAAAAGGAATGAAAGAAATTAAGGAAAATGCAATTTTAGCAGACATTTTCGTTGTTGTTTTAGACGCTCGTTGCCCTATTAGTAGTTACAATGAAGATTTTGATTCAATAGCACCAAGCAAACCTAGATTATTTGTTATTACAAAATCAGATTTAATGGATACTTCAAAAAAAGAAATGATAGAAAAGCGATTCAAAGGATCGAAGGTTCTATGACTTGATTTACGAAAGCAATCATCGCGCAATATAATTATCAAAAATATTGAAAAATTAACATTAGACAAGGTTAAAAAAGATAAAGCAAAAGGGCTTCTTAACCCAAAAATTAAGGCATTTGTTGTGGGTATACCTAATGCCGGCAAGAGCACTCTTATTAATTTAATTAGTCAGAAAAAAACATTAAAAGTAGCAAATTATCCAGGTGTAACTCGCTCAAAACAATGAGTTGCAATTGATAATTTCTTTTTTATGGATACACCTGGTATTTTATTACCAAAACAAGAAGACCAACTAGCTGCCACCAAATTAGCAATGATTGGTTCAATTGAAACTAAAATCTTTCCTATTCAATTTCTTGCCAACTCATTTATTGAAGTAATTCATGCTTATTATCCAGATAAATTTTTTACGAATTTCAATATAAATATTAAACAATACGAAAATTTAGATGAAATAACAAAGTATAATATATTTAATAATATTGCTGTTTTAAAAAATTTTAAAAATAACTCTAAAATCGACCTTAATCGAGCATACACAACATTTTTAAATTGAATAAAAGAACTTAAAGGAGTTACCTATGACTAAAAAACACAACCAAATATTAGATGATAAAATAATGGCTTGAAAACAAGTCATTGAATACCGGGGCGACCATTTACGCCAAAGAAATATGATGACTCTTCAATCTTGCATATTTATTTTATTAATTGCCATATTTACTGCCGGAGCACTTATTTATGGCTGAGTTACAAATAAATCGCAAACCCTTGCTGAATGAGTAAAAATCCTATCAATTGTCTCATTTTCACTTTTATCTATTGCTACATTTTACTTTTTAATTAAATCGATATTATTAATTAGTGTACTTAAAGCATTTGAAAAACAAGCAGACGAAAAAACTATTAACAAAAGACTTAAAACTTGAATTCAATTTGGTTTTGTGGCAAAACCAAGCAAGTATTTAATGCCTTTTGAACCAGAACAAAATGAAAACAACACCCCAGAAAATTAAGGGTGTTGTTTTTTATTCGTTATATAAGCCTATTTGGTCTGGATGCAACGGATTTTCATTAATATCAATCCGAACTATATTACCTTTTTCAATATGCACAACTTTATGACACATTGCAGACATTGCTGGGTTGTGACTAACCATAATCACTGTTGTTTTTCAATCGCGATTTGCTTTGTAAAGAGAATTTAAAACAATTCTGGTTGTTTGCTCATCAAGTGCGCCGGTTGGTTCATCAGCAAAAATAATTTCAGCATTTTTTGATAAAGCTCTCATTATTGATACTCTTTGCTGCTGACCACCTGACATTTCAGTTGGAAACTTGTTAATCTCATCACTCATTCCATACTCTTTGAATAAATCGGTTAAATCCAGTCTTCTTGATAAATCTTTTTGAAGTCATGCTCCAGTCATCACATTATCAAAAGCATTCAAATTTTCCAATAAATTGTAATTTTGGAATATAAAACTTACCTTATCGCGTCTAAGTTTAGTAATTTCACGATCTGACATGTAGGGTAAATTTTTGTTTGCAACAATAATGTTGCCTTTAGTTGGCCTATCTAATCCTGAAATTAAGTTAAGCAATGTAGATTTACCCCCACCACTAATCCCTAAAATTAAAACAATTTCCCCAGCTTTAATTTCAAGGTTTATGTTGTTTAAAACTTTTGTTAACACATTGCCAGTTGAATAAATTTTGGTTACATTTTGAACTTCAATAATGTTGCCAGTTGAATTAGTTAAATTTTCGTTGCCATCTTTTTTTCGTTTTCTTCTGCCAATTCTGCGAATATATGAATAAGCACTTCAAGGAGCAGTAATATTTCTTTTGCCAGATTTTTCAAAAACATCCAAAACATTGTTTTTTGTAATTTTGGTCTCTAATGTAACAATTGAAGTTAAAGACTGCAAATCATTAAATTGCTTGTCTTCATCATTTAATTTTCTTTTTTTGTTCATTATTTTCCTTTCAGCAAGTCAACTGGCTTCATTTTATTTACACTAATTCAAGTAATAAACGAAGTAACAAAGAATATTAATAACATTATTAAAGTAGTTAATAAAACATAAATTGGTTTTAAAACTAGGTTAAGTGCCACACCAGAAAAACTTAGTAATGCAGCCTTGAATGAAGCCATAATAGCAATTGAAATTGGAATTGAAATTAATATCGCAACAACAATAAATGGAATATAAACAAGGAAGAACATTTTCAATTTTTCTCTATTTTTATAGCCCAATATTGACCAAATTGCAATATTTTTTTGATTTTCGCTAATTATTATTGTTGACATAATAATCAAAATAATTAGCGAAACATTGAAGCTTAGAACAATAATTGAAATAGTTATTGTTTGAATTGTATTGCTAATTTGACCGATGAATCCTGATTCAATTTCCTTAGAATCAATAGCACTTGAAAGCGCAATATAAACTTTATTTTCATATATATTAGCAAACTTGCTAATTGCTTGTTGTGGTTGCTCACGAATTGATTTATAGGCATTTTCGTCAAATTTATCTTTTGTAGGATCTAAGAACTTCATTATTTGATCTTGGTTTAGTGTTCTTGATAAAACACCATTTTTAGGATTGAATATTTGATCAAACATTGATTTTGTAGTTTCAATTGATTGTGCACCAGTGTTAAAAGTATCTATACTTGACCAGTAGCCGCTTCTTGAATACAATCCAGTAGATCCAGTTACTTGTAATGGGTTGGCATTATTTGTTAAAATACCATTAAACGGTGTATTATTGCCATTAGAAAACTTGTCTAAACCTATTAATTTATTTGCAGCATCAATAGTTGTTATAAATTCATTATTAACATACGTTGGATTAATACCAACAATTTTAAATCTAGCTTTATGTTTTATTGGTTTTTCGCCTATTTGTTTTAGTATTTCATTGTGATATCTATCAATATGGTTGTTTATTTGGATTTCAATAACATCATTTAGATTTAAATTATAGTTATCTGCTGCTACTTTGTTAATAACTAATGGGCTTAGTTGCTCATTGTTGAAGTTATACAATGATTCATATAAATTTTGCCCTTTATCATTTAACAATTTAACAAAATTGCTATCACGTTTATATCCATATACCTTAATATCTTTGCCTTTGTAATTAGATTTAATATATGAATAAACTTCGTCATGATTTTCGTTGAAATAAACCCCGCCAAAACTAATGAAATAATCATTAATTGTTGGGCCATATAATTCCCCAGCATCTTCGAGTCAATAATTGTATTGAATTGATTTTTCAATTGAATTCGTCGAAGGGCGTTTAATTAAATCTGGATTTTTTGTTTCCAAATTGATTCGATTTTGCAATGCTTTATAACCATTTAATAGGAATTTTCTATATAATTCACGCATTTTTTGTTCAGTAGTTACTGAACGCATTTCGTACTCGGTGCCGTTTCATTTCGCATAAACAAATTTACCTTGTTTTTCAAATGGTGAACGATAATATTTGAAAAAGTCTAAGTTATTGTCTTTTTCATCTTTTAATGAGACATATTTTGTAATTGGATTAATATCTCATTTATTTTTTGTGTTCTCAATTTGGGTTCTTTCAAGTAGAACACCAACACGGTCTCTATCTTTATCAATTTTTGCTTTTTGTGAGTCAGGCATTGAATTGTATGCGACTTGTCAAGGGTCAACCGAGACCCCAGCATCAACTTTTATTGATGCAGAAAATTGTGTCAAGATATGCGAATCATAATATGAATCTGTGTCATTTTTAATTCCATTAAGACCATTTTTATTGACTACATTTGAATATCCGGGTTTAAAGAAATCATTTAATTCACGTTGAGACTCTATTGAATCCCCGATCGGAGTATATAAGTTTTTGTAAAGATTTTCTGGTTGATAAGTTGTGTATAAACCACCTTCAATAGTTGGCGATTCTAAATCTATTTTGAATGAATAGTTTCTATTTTTGTATGTGTCTGAAACAGTTGTTTTAAACACATTGCTTGTAGCAATACCAAATATTGTAGCTGAACTTGTTAGTGCCACACTTGTTGAGAATGCAATAAGTTTTCAAATATTTCCAAGTGCCAGCACTGTTGAAAATCTTGATTTAACATTAGCGCGTTTTGTAAATTTATGATAATTGTGAATTATTTTTGATTTAGGAAGCTCAACTTGATTTGACATTAATTCTACTGGTTTGTATCTTAGTGAAACAAGCGCAACAATATAAATTAATATGCTCATTGAAATAAAAGGAACAAAGACTGTAAAAATCATTGCTATTCAGTCAAAATTAATTGTTTCTTTTGGCATTGTCCAGTAATTAGAAAACACACTCAACAGCGTTAATTGGAGCCTATTTCCAATTACATATCCCAATACTCCACCAATAATTGATGTAACCAAAGCAAATATAGTTAATGAAAGCGCAATTTGCGAAACACTATAACCTTGCGAAACTAAAATGCCTATAACTTTATTTTTGTTTGAAATGTATCTTTTTACAACAAAAATAATTGCAACACCAACAACAATAGATAAACCAGTAATCAACGCAGTTGTTGCCACTGATATTAACTTAATTATTGATTCAACAGTATTAAGTCTTAGCGCTCGTTCAGGGTTAATTGGGTCAATTTCTGTACTTAAAAATACTCTTTGTAATTTGTTTGAATCGCTAATTGATTTATCAACAATATTCGTTAGTTGAGCTTTTAATTCATTATTACTTAGTTTAGTAGAATTTTTAACTAAAAGTGCTTCCTTAACAACATTTCCGGCGTATGCTAATTTAATTCTGTCAAAGCCAGAATTATTCACATAAACAAGCGCTTGATTTGACGTATTCACTTGTAAATTGTTTTCATCCACAACAGGATACATGTAATCCACAGTTATATCTTGACCAACAATTACAAATTTTATTCCATTGACATTTAATAAATATTTTTCATCTAAATTGTTTATAAAATCATCAATTTTCAATGGATCACTAGGTATTTCTCCATTGAAAATTTCTTTGTTATTTTTAATTAAATAAGCATAATTCGCTTTAGCTACATAACTTGATGAACTATTAAATACAATTTCTTTTAATTCAGTTGGTTCAACTATATTTTGCAGTATATCGGGAATAATTTTTAATAAATTAATACCAAAAACCCTAGGAATTTTCAATGATTTTTCCTTTATATTTTCAATAGCTGGACCATCCATAACTAAATTCTTAGTTTTGTCCAAGTTTAATGGAATAAGCGATGTGTCTTTATCAGATAGAGCTAAATCAAGATAATTTGAAAGCAATTTAAACTCATTAGTATTCTCATTTGCCAATAACTCAAAATCAACAGTTCTATTTAAAACCAAGTAAGCAAGGTTTCCATTAATCAAACTTTCATTTTCTCTTTGCGAAGCTAAATAAGTAAGAGCAACTTCAGGAAATATAAATCTTAATATTGGATTAATTAAAATTTTATTAATACCAAAAATTTCAACAGGAATATTCACAACAATTTTAGAGGCTAAATTGAAGGCAATTGGTGCTATTGAATAAAACTCGGGTTTTGACAAGTAATTATCAACAAATTGTTTAACAATAGCATAGTAAATTCCTTGTGGGTATTGCTGATTTGCGCTGAATTTATGACTCGACGCAATCATAGCCAATTGATTGATTAAAAGTAGTTTATTATTTAAAATTCAATTTCTAAATTTTGGGTTATTTTCTGCTAAATTTTCAACATCTTTGTTTAAAAATTTGTTGTTTTCGTCAGCATTAAATAATGTGTTGTTATTTGGGTTTGAAAGCGCATCGGTTATATAGTAGTCGTTATTATTGACAAATGGAATGTTATCACCTCTTGATTTAGTTTGCATATGTTGCAAAATTGATGGTGATATAGCAAAATTTAATAAATCTTTAATAAATTTATTGGTTTCGGATTCGTTTACATCCTTATTTAAAAATATTTGCAATCAAGGAGTAAAAATATCAAACGCTTGCGCAGAAACTGAATAATCATTTTGAATGTCAAAACCGGCGTTTAAAGAAATTAGTTGTTTTAATAATTGTCAAGTAGTGTTACCATCATTGAAGCGAATTAAATCACCTAAAAGGTCGGCACCTGTTTTGTTTTTAGGCTCGACAAACGAATTCGAACCACCTTTTGTTTGCTTAATAAAGGCAATTAAATTATCTACTTTATTTAAAGCGTCTTGAATGGTATTTTTATCATTAAAAATTCCGAATTCTTTTATAAAACGAGTCTCTTCGTTATTTAGTAAATCAAAATTAATCGTTTTATCACTTTTTGAAATTTTATCTTTAATGTTCAATAAAAGTTGTTCATAAATATAGTTTTTAAACACTGTCGAACTGCTTGAATTATTTAGTCCACTAAATATTGATAGAAAATCAAGGAATGATAACTTATCATTGTCGGTTTTAGGAACAAATACTTTTGAACCATTTTGTGTTGTTTTTACTTCAACACTTGATGAAAGATTGAACATCTCAATTAGATTATTTTTAAACGTTCTATTTGAACCAGGGGCGTAAAATAGCGATTTTATAAATGCTAAAATACCATTTTTTGCTGAAATTTGGTTTAAAACAATATTATGTTTTTTTGAAACTTGTTTATTAGTTTCAACATCGAAATAGTTGTCAGTGTATTCTATAAATTTTTCAACTTGGTATTTATTTAATTCAGCAGAAAGGATTTCAAAGTCAACGCTATTTATAATATTAATTAATCCATTTTTGACGTTTATGAATTCATTATCTTTATTTTGGTCAATTTTACTTATTACTTTTTCAAGCCCATCGGATAGAGAAGGAACAAATTGCGACACTAATTTAAATATGATTGAATCACTATTTCTTATGTCAAAAATATATCTCATATCAAGATTATTAATTAATCCGGCAATTGAATTTTTAAATTGTTTTTGGTCAATTGATTCGAAAATTCATTTAATAACATCACCACTACTTAACTTATGAATGTAAGGCTGTTTATTTTCGGGGTGTAGTTTAGTTTTATTATTTGTTTGTTCAAAAAACACTCTTGCTTTTTCTGAAAGTTTTTTAAAATCGATCGAATTTATTAATTCAACAAGAGATTCGGAAAAAATTACTGGATTTTTTGAAGAATAAACGAGTGTTTTTGGTGAAATAAACTTACCTAAATCAATATTTATTGCTTCTTTTAGAACTGTAAAAAGATTTTTAACCTCAATTACTAGATTTTGTTTTTGCTCTTCAAGAGACCCGTTTCTTTTAACAGAAATCAAAGCTTGGTTCAGTACATTGTCTAAAATTAACTTCAGTAAATTACCTTTTTTATGGTGCGATAATTCATATAATAAGTCAAAAATTAATTCTGGCATGATGCCTTGATTTAATTTTCCGCTTGCAAAAACAGATGCAAAATTATGCTTATTCAATACAATTTTCAGTATATCGGTAATTTCCAATATTTGCTCATTTGTTAAAAATGATTTATTTAAAAGTTCCGATGTTAATAAATATTTCTCAATAGAATTTGCTAGCGCGTCAATTCTACCGTTAGCTAAAATATCTTGCATTAGCTCTGCTTTTGGTGATAAATATTTAATTGGAATATACTTGATGTTATTAAATTCTTTGCTTGATGTAACTCAACCCTCACCATCTGTTTTTATATATTTAAGTGCGATAGTTAATTTATTATTTTTCAAGAAATTATTTAATGTTCCAAAATCCATTCCTTCAACAGGCATTTTATTGAAATATTTAACGTTGTAGTTATTTTCATCTACTTTTTCAACCATCTTGAACTTGTTTGCAAAGCCAATAACACCATAATTTGTTTGCTCATTACTATGCAACTTATCATCATTACTATAGTTTGCCAATTTAACAATCTTTTTATTCAAAAATGTTTGTGTTTTGTTTGTTTCGGGATTAAAATCTATAACATTTTTAAACTCATATATAGGATTGATGAAGTTGGGGTCAGGATATAAATTTTTAAAAATAGAATTAATTAACAATGAAGAAATGTATGAGTTTAATTGAGTTGAATTGTATATTTGTTTATCTTCATTACTCAAAGTTGTCAGTGAAGTTGGGTGAGTTTTTTCATTATATAGCTCCCCCACATTCATTTTAATTCCAGAAATTGTGTGTGCATTATTTCCAGCATTGATAAAATGATATACATTTTGTTGATTTGTTTTTTCATCAACTGCGTTAACAGTTATTGTTTGTCTTATACCAACATTTTCTTCGCCAACTTTCGCTAGTATTTTATCAACAATAACCGATTTGGTTGATTCATAAGCCCTTGAATTTATTATTGAATATCTTTCATTTAAAATATTTTCATTCGAAAGATATTGCAATTTATTAATATCATCTAAATTATTGAATTTTTTAGCTACTCTATCATATAAGTTAGTTGAATAAATATCAATAATATTTTGCGAATTATTCTTGTCGATTTTATATTTATTTCCGTCCGGTCTTACTCTTGAGTCATCTGTTCATAATTTGATGGTTTTTAAATCTGCAAAATCAAAATTTGAACTAAGTGGCAGACTAATTGTTTTGGTTTTGTACTGATTTTCGTCAATTTCTCACTTGCCATCAGCAGTTCTTTTATATGGTTTTAATATTACAATTTTATTCTTTCTTCAATAATCAAATGTTTCTAGTTCATCCCAAACTTCATTTCTGTTTGCAACATTAATTTTTCCAAGCGAATCCATATATGTTTTAAATGCACCGGTTCACTTTTCTTTACCGAATCCTTCGACAAAACTTGTGTAATAGTTGTCGCGTAAAAATACTGTTTTTAAAGTAGTTTTTGATACTCAAGAAGGAGAAATATTATACTTTTTGTTTGCTTCAAGATTTATGTACGAATTAAAGCTTTTTGAGAAATTTTCATTGAAAATTTGTTTAAATTCAAACTCGTTTTTTAATGAGGTTTTTTCATTAATTTGTTGAATATTTTCAACATCAACTAGGGATAAAAATTTGTCTTTGTCCCCAATTACGTATGAATAATATTGAGCATCGTGTGGGTTAGAAGATGCTCTTTTTAGACCTAAAGCACTTATTATTTTATTTGCATTAATTACTATGCCTTCGTCGTTATTAATTCAAAATTGACCAATTTTATAGTCTGAAGTTATTGTGTTATGTTTAATATTTGCATAAAGATTCGATATTTGAGAAAAATAACTAACATTGTCAATGTTTGTAATAGTTAAAATATCACCAAGTTTTATATTATTTTGTGTTTTAAATTTTTCGTTAACATTTACATCAATTTTATCTTGAGCAGGTTGATAGTTTTTTCCATCAAATTTGTAAAGTTGTCATTTAAGAGGTTTTTGTGTTGAAAAATTAAAGTTCTCAACAAATTTTAAATCGAAATTTATTGTCTGTTCTTTGTGATTTTGTTGTTCGGCTTTATAAACTGAATACAATTTAAGTAAATCGTCTTTTTTTACAAACAAGTCTAAATATTTTGGATCATTTATTCCTAATTCATTGATTTTTATGTATGAATTAATCAAAGAAGAATCAAGGTCATTGAATTCTTTGAATCTATATTCATTGAAAATTTCTTTATATTTATTAAAAGAAGATTCATCAACTTGATAAATGATTGGCGAATATGAAGTCTTTTTATCTTTTGCAAGTGTTTCACTTGTTTCGCCATTTATATAATAACCTTGATTATACGGAGAACCTTGATTAGGCAAATTTAAATCAACACTAACATCGTGCAATTTTGAAACGTTCTTGTAATTATCAAACCCGCCAGAAATAACATTTTTAACACTTGATAATAGTGTAAATATAGCAGAAGTTAAAAAAACTAATATACTTAGCCCAATAACAACTACTTTATTCTTTCTAAGCGATCTTAATACTTCTTTAAATAATCTTCACATTAGGCCTCTTATAAATTATGTATTAAATTATAAATTTAATTTTTTATAAGAAAACAAAAAAACTAACCCCGAAAATGGGCTAGTTTAAGACGAAATTATTGTTCGTTAATTACAAAAATTTCATCACCAACAGTAATTTCTTGACCTGGTTCAATTAGAACTTCGGCAACTGTACCTGTTGTAGGTGCAGGAATGTCTGATGTCATTTTGTCAGTTTCAACTGAGAATAATACATCACCTTCTTTAACAGCGTCTCCAACTTTAACGAAAACTTCTGCTACTTTTCCTTCGTGTAGACCTTCACCAATGTCTGTAAATTTCATTCTAAACATATTATAATTCTCCTAACAATTCTGGTTTTTCCAGTAATTCTAAAATTCTATTATTTAAACGAGCCATATCTGCACCATCAACTCAACGGTGATCAGCGGCTATAGTAGTGTAAAGTTGTTTTGTTGGCGCAAAAGTGCCATCTTTATTAACTTTAACTTCATCAGCAATTGTTCCAACTGCTACAATTCCAACTTGTCCTAAGTTTGGAATTGGATTACCAAACATTGCTCCTACTGAACCAACGTTTGTAATTGTAAAGTGGCCGCCAGCCATATCTTTCATTGTAAGTTTTCTATTTTGTGCTAAATCCGCAACACGAATAATTTCTTTTTGTATTTCAACAATACTTAATTTTTCAGTTTCACGAATAACTGGCACAACAAGACCAAACGGTGTATCCACTGCAATATTAATGTTTACAGTATCTGGGTATGTAACTTCACCAGTTTCTGCATTTCAATTTCCTAAAAAAGCTGGAAATTCAGTCAATGCGATTGCTGTAGCTTTAATAATTCAAGATAAAAATGTTAATTTAACACCATGTTTTTCTTGAACACTAGCTAAATTAGCTTTACGATAATCTCATAAATTAGACACATCGCCTTTACGTGTTAATGATACGTAAGCGATTGAATCCATTACTTGTTTTAGGTTTTTTGCTATAGCTTTACGAATTGGGGCTATTTTTTCGGTTTTAGCTTCCAATGCTTTTGGTTGAATAATTTCTGCCATATTTATTCCTTCAATTATTTTTCAGCTTTAGCTTTTAATCTTTCTAAGATAGCTTTTTCACGTGGTGTAAGTTCACCATCTTTTTTAACAACGTCCGCAACAGGTTCTGTTTTTTTTGTAGGTTTTTTAAATGATGAAAGATCTAGTAATTCATCTGAAACTTTAATTAGACCAACAACTGCTGGCGCACTTTCTTGTTTTTTTTCTTCGTTTTGATTTGACATAATGCTAGCCTCCTATGTTTTTTTAATCTAAATTCGAATTTATTTAGCAATTATTATTTAACTTAACATCGTATGCATCCGAATATTAAATAATAAAATTGCTTTCTTAATTATAATATAAAATTAAAAAGAATTAATTTCATATTTATAAAAATGAAAACGATTTCATTTTGCACCTATCTATTCATTTTTCAATTGAAAAAGAAAAAAAGCCCTTTTAATATAAGTGCTTTTATCTATCGATTTTAAATATAAATAAATATGTCCTTGCCATCATTATTAGAGCCATAATAGTGTCGAGCTAAATTTATTAGTTCTTTTGGTTTTATCTCCTCAGCAACAAAATTAATATGGCTTTCGTTTTGAGAAACAATGAAATATATATTTCTTTTTCCTTCTTGTTTATCATTTTTTAAATAGTTTATTTGAAATTGTTTGTTGTTATTTTGGGCTGGTTTTTTTCTATTATATATCTTAACAAATTGACCAAAAGGCATCAATTTCAAGTCTCTTCGAATAGTAATTTGTTTTAAAATAAATTCATCATCAGAACCCAAATCTTTAATTGAATATGAATAATTGTAATCATTATCAAAGGTACTACTTGATCAAATTTTTATACTATCTTTATACTTTTTAACATCTGTGATGTAGAAATCATTATACACTGTGTATTTATCTCAGTAAATACTGTGAAAATTGTTATCTATTCAATACTTATTGCCTATTCTGCCAGAATTTATTTGACCATAATTATCATTAATAACCGGCGGTCTTTTTTTATGACTGAGCACAAAATCACCATAAGATTGCATTTTATATTTTGTTTCTTTATAATTCAAGGGCTCTTGATAGAATATGTTCGAATGATGCTCAATATTAAACTCATTTTGAAAGAAATTATCAAGTGAAATAACATTGGAAGAAATTTCACTAGATTTTTCATTTTTAATGTAACTAAGTGGTTGATAATCTTTTCAAGTTTTTTTATTGAACTCGAATGAATTTAGTCCTAAAAATGATATATATTCCGTGTTATAAAAATAAGATTTACTGTCTATATTTTCAAAAAAATCTTTATATAAATGATATATGCCTTCATATTTATAAGGTTCATAGTTATCAGTTACAGAAACATTGTATACCGTGGGTTTGAAAACTTTCGTTTTTTTATATTAAATTTCAGGCTAAAGTCTCTGCTTATTAATTTTTGAGCTCTTTTCTGTTCATCACTATATTCAAACTTATTAGCACAACTGCTAACAGCTAAAAGCGGAAATATTAGTGGAATCAGTAATAATTTAACCATTATTTGACCTCTATTTCTATTGAATTGAATTTGTACGCCCTTATTCAATGAATATTGTCGAATTATTTTTATACTTAAATTATACTTAATACCTCTATAATGCTTTAAACAAAAAAATATATTATTGGTGTATGGAAAAAATTTTTTTTATTTTATAAACGATATTTTTTAATGAGAATTTTTCTTATAAACTCATATTTATATTGAATGCAAAAATTTGCTAATTAAAAAAAATTTAATAAAAATAAAAAAATGAAATATAAAATCAAAATATGTAAAAAATTCCATACTTTAATAATAAAATTATAAACATATAAATAAAAGGAGAGATTATGGCAAATTTTAGTCAACACATTCAAAATTTATTAACAAAAAAATCAAAAGATAGAGTACTAAGTGTTTTATTTATTGACGGTGATGATAAAAGATCACGAGAAGCCGCAATATTTTTACAAGAAAATAAACTAGCTAAACCAATAATGCTTTTAGAAAATGAATCGCAAATTGTTGAAGATGGATTAAAAAACATAATAATGTCGCAACAATCAGAAAAAATCGATGAATATGCAAACAAAATGTTTGAATTAAGAAAAGGTAAAGAAGATTTGGAAACTTGCAAAAAACTATGTGCTTATAGACCATATTTTGGTGCAATGATGATTAGAACAAAAGAAGTTGAAAGTGCAGTTGGCGGGTTGATTTATTCAACTCAAGATATTTTAAGAGCTGCATTTAAGTGCGTAGGCCCTAAACCTGGAATTAAAACAATGTCTTCAGTTATTGTTATGCACAAAGGTGAAGAAAAAATTATTTTTACAGACCCTTCAACAGTTCAAAAACCAGATGTTAACCAATTGGTTGATATAGCAACAAATGCCATTGATTTCGCAAAATCAATGGATATGAATCCTTTAGCTGGTTTTTTAACTTATTCAACTAATGGTTCTGGTAAGGGAGAAAACCCAGATTTAGTAAGAGAAGCAGTAAAAATTTCAATGGAAAAAGGATTGGAAATTATTGAAGGTGAACTTCAATTTGACTCAGCATACGACTTAAATGTTAGATCGAAAAAATTCCCAACCGCAACACAAAAACCAGCAGGAATATTTGTATTCCCTAACCTTGAAAGCTGCAACATTGGCTGCAAAATTGCACAAAGAATGGGTGATTATGGTGCAGTAGGTGCAATTATGGTAGGTGTAAACGGAGCAATCAATGATTTCAGTCGTGGAGCAACCGTACAAGATGTAATCGATGTTACCTCAATAACTATTTTGAAAGGTTATGATTTCTTATAATGAAAAAAATATTAACAATAAATGCGGGAAGTTCAAGTTTAAAATGAGCTCTTTATTCATATACTAAACTTGAATTACTTGCAAAAGGGCTTTGCGAAAGAATAAGACTAGACGGTAACATTATTATTAAATACGATAACAAATCTTATGAACACAAAGTTGATATGCCAGACCACACAACAGCTGTTCGTGAGTTAATGAAACTTTGAGAAAAATATAACATAATAAACAACTTCGATGAAATCGAAGTAATTGGTTTTAGAACCCCTTATTCAGGTCATAAGTTTTTATCACCAGTTGTTTATGATGAAGAAGTTAAAAAAGGTATTGAAGAAGCTGCAAAATTTATACCTTTGCACGCGCCTGCAACACTAGATGCAGTTGGCGCGTTTGAAGAATGTTTACCTAAAGTTACAAAAGTTATTTGCCAAGACACAGCATTCCACACAACACTACCTGAAATAACAAGAAATTTTGCAATCAATAAAGATTGAGCCAAAAAATACCACATATATAAGTTTGGATACCATGGTTTAAGTCACGATTATATTACTCACAAAATGGAAAAAGTTCTAAACAAAAAGAAAGTTAATATAGTTGTTGCGCACCTTGGATCTGGTAGCTCTATTTGTGCGATTAAAGATTCCAAATCAATTGATATTACAGTAGGATTCAGCTCATATGATGGGTTAATGATGGGAACTAGAGCTGGTGGAATCGACCCAGGTATTACTGATTATTTAGTTAGAGTTGAGGGTGCTGATATTCAAGAAGTTCAAGATATGATGGTTAAAAAATCAGGTTTATTGGGTATTTCTGGAATATCAAACGATATTAGAGATTTACACAAAGTTTATGACACTGACCAAAATGCAAAATTAGCAATTGATATGTTTGTCGCAAGATGTGTTGATTATATAGCAAATTATTTAAACAAAATTGGACCACGTATTGACGCACTTGTCTTTACTGCGGGTATCGGTGAAAACGATAATATAATTAGAGACATGATTGTCCAAGGAATTAATGCTCATAGAATTAAAATTTCGATGCCAAAAAACAATATGTCTTATGATGACTATCTAAAAATTTCGACCGATGGTTCTGAATTTCCTATTTATAAGGTAAAAACAGATGAAGAAATTGTTATTGCAAAATATGCTAAAAATTTAATGAAAAATAAATTCTAATTTTCTCAAACAAAAAAAGTTAACACGAAATGGTTAACTTTTTTTGTTTGAATTTTTGCAATATGCATATGGTGCCGAATACGAGAATCGAACTCGTGGCTACTGATTACGAGTCAGCTGCTTTACCACTAAGCGAATCCGGCATAAAACAGCACTAAACTGTTTTTAATAATATTGTTTGTTTTTTCCCTTTTTTAAAGATGGCGTATTTTTTAGAGTAATTTTGTGGTTCATAAATGGTGCTTTCATCAATACTTTTGCCATCAATTTTAAGGGCATTGTTTTCAATAAATTCTCTTGCTTCACGTTTGGAACTTATAATATTTTGCTTGATT
The DNA here is from genome assembly GCF_002356075.1 of Mycoplasmopsis bovigenitalium. Taxonomy (NCBI): domain Bacteria; kingdom Bacillati; phylum Mycoplasmatota; order Mycoplasmoidales; family Metamycoplasmataceae; genus Mycoplasmopsis; species Mycoplasmopsis bovigenitalium. The sequence continues at coordinate 462,231 of NZ_AP017902.1, forward strand.
AATGAATCAATAATGTTGTCGCCAATTGATAAATTAGCAACTTTTAAGTAATTTTCCAAGTTTTGAATTTCTTCAACTTTAAGCTGTGTTGCATCAAATGTTTTATCAAATAATATCTTTGTGATGTTAAGGGAATTAATAGCTTCTTGTTCACCAAAAATATCACTAACAACCGCAAACGCAAGTTTATATTGTGCATAGTGATTTGAAGGATTTTTTGCGTGTTCAATCATAATTTGTTTAATTTCGTCAATTTCAATGAAAGTTAATCACAATAATAATTTTTCAACCACTGCGTCACTTTTATTAAATAAGTATTGATACATTTGAAATGGAGATGCCATTTTTTTATCTAACCATAAAGAGCCACCACCAGTGCTTTTACCAATTTTGTGGCCATTTTCATCGGTTAATAAATCAATAGTTATCCCAACTGCTTTAGCTTCTTTTTCACCAACAACATCGCTTATTATATCTAGACCAGTAGTTATATTCCCTCATTGATCAGAGCCGCCAACTTGAACACGAACATTATGGTTTTTATATAAATGTAAAAAGTCATATCCTTGCAATAGTTGATATGTAAACTCTGTGAATGATAAACCTCTTTCAATTCTTGATGAAACAGAATCCTTAGCCAACATATACGAAATATTTACTAATTTTCCCGCTTCTCTTAGAAAATCTAAAATATTCATATTTTTATAAATATCATAGTTATCAAAAACAGTTAAACCAAAACTTTCTAACTGATTTTTGATTTTAGATTTATTTAAATGAACTTGTTCGTTATTCAATAATTTTCGTTCAGAATCTCTAAACGAAGGATCGCCAATCATTCCAGTAGCGCCGCCAATTAAAGCAATAGTGTTGAAACCCGCTTTTTGAAATCTTTTTAATACAGAAATAATAATGTAATTTCCTAAGTGTAGACTCTCAGCGGTTGGGTCAAAGCCAGCATAAACATTAATTTTTGAAGGTTCAAGGTTATTAAATTTTTCTTCATTACTAATTTGTTTTAATATTCCTCTGGTTTTTAATTCATCTAAAAATTTCATGATTCTCCTAGCATAACAATTCTTTATAAACTAATTCAATATTTTTACCAATATACTCATTTTTCAATTCAATTGGAATATTATCAATTACATTATTTTCGAATAAGTTTTCTTTATCATTTAAACCCAATGATTTTGCACTACATAGCATTCCATCACTTGAAATACCCATAACTTCATTTGTTTTGATTTCCATACCTTGTGGAGTAATACTTCCCGACTGATATCAAGCCAAATATTTTTCAGTTGTTGTATACAATGTATTTGTAACTATTTTGTCTATTTTGGTGCCAAAATCAACATCAAGTATAAATAATTTCTCTGATTTAGGATGAGTGTTTCGAGCAACAATTTTACCAATTTTAATATTTGCCTTATCTTCCATCACTAATGAAGTTGGACAATTAGCTAATATCTTATCAAAAAGATTTTGGTTCACAATAGACCATTGTTTACTTGTTATTTCTTTTTCACTAACAATTGTTACATATCCAACTTTTTTAGTTTCAGAATCAAAATTATAAACATATAATGTTCCCGATTCATTTATCTTTTCAATTGAATTAGTCAAAATGTTGCAATCAAATACAACCTCATAAGTATTGTTAAAATTCTTGTTTAAGTTTATTAAAATAGCCATAATCTAATTATATACATTTAGTTATTAATATATAGAATTAATATAAAACAAGCCTTGCAGCTTGTTAAGTATTGTTATTTTGATAATTCCATTTTTAAGTGTGCTGCTCTTACTGCCTCTCAAACAATTTCATTGAATGTCGGGTGAGGGTGAGTTGTGTATGTAACATCTGATACAGTTAGTTTATGTTCCATAGCAAGTCCAATTTCAGCAATATAGTCAGTTGCGTTAGCACCTACAATTGAAGCACCTAGAATTAGCCCTGTTGCTTTGTCTACAACTAGTTTGCAGAATCCTGATGTGTCACGAGTTGCAATACCTTTTCCTAAGTAACCAAATGAATATTTTGATGAAAATGCGTCATAACCAAGTTCTTTAGCTTTTTCTTCAGTAATACCGATAATTGAAATTTCAGGATGTGTGTAAATGCAGCCCGGAACTGGTTTGCTTAATTCGTATTTAACATCGTGTCCTAAAATATGAGCAACCGCAGTTAATGCGTGTTGATATGCAACGTGTGCTAACATGTTTTGAGCTGTTAAATCACCAATAGCATAAACACCTTCAACATTAGTTCTTAGGTATTCATCAACAATAACTTCTTGTCTTTGTCCAATTTCAACACCTGTATTTTCTAGATTTTGAGAGTTTGGAATACGCCCAACAGCGATTAGATATACATCAGCTGAAATTGTTTTAGTTTCACCATTTGTTTCGTAAACAAGCTCTTTTTGATCATTTAGTGCTGTTGTTGACGCATTGTAAATTACTTCAATTCCACGAGCTGTAAAGTGTTTTGTAATTTCTTTAATAACGTCTTTATCTAATCCAGTTAGTAATGAATCTGTATTTTGGATAATTGTTACTTTTGAGCCTGCTGTTGCAAATACTTGTGCAAATTCAACGCCAATAACTCCACCACCTACAATAACAACTGATTTTGGTAATTCCTTATCAAAATTGATTGCTTCTTTTGAAGATAGAACTTTGAAATCTTTGTATCCTTGTTCAAATCCTTGCAATTTATCAAGTTTACGCGCACGGCTTCCCATTGCCATAATAATATTTTGAGCTTTGTAAATTTTGTCGTTAACTTTGACAACATGAGATGCTAATCACTCAGCAGTCCCTTCAGCAATAGTAACTTTGCTTCCTTTCATAAGCATTTTTACACCGCCCGAAATTTGTTTAACCACAGCAGCTTTTCTTTCGTGCATTTTTACTCAAGTTGCTTGGTTGTCAATCTTAATATCTTCTAAGTTTGCAACAATTCCATAGCTAGCAGCATCTTTTATTGTGTCAATTACGTGTGCAGAAGCTAACATTGCTTTAGTTGGAATACATCCAACATTTAAACAAACACCACCTCAGAATTCTTTTTCAATAATTAATGTTTTTTTGCCTGATTTACCTAATTCTTCAGCAGCTAAATAACCCCCAGGGCCAGCTCCAACGACAATTACATCAAATTCTTCATCAATGTGCCCAGTGTATTGAACACCTTTTTCGCTAAAAGCTTTTTTCATATTTTTCCCCTTTTAAATAAGCTAATATAAAATAATAAACATATTATAATTAAGAAATCAATTTCACAAATTAAAAAGGGCTTTTTATCTTAAATTTCCACAAAATATTTATAATTAGAATATGTCAAAAAATAATGTTATCGAAATAAAAATTGAAATCCCAAAGGGATCAAATATTAAATACGAATTTGACCGTGCAGATGGTCAAATTCACGTTGATAGAATTTTAAGAGGAGATTTTGTTTACCCAGCTAACTACGGGTTTATTCCTAATGCTCTTGACTGAGACGGTGATGAATTAGATGTTTTAGTTTATTCACCAGAAAAATTCATTCCCGGAGTTGTATTGAATGCAAGAATTATCGGAGCAATGAAAATGATTGATTCGGGCGAAACTGATACAAAATTAATTGCTGTTCACGCAGATGATTATCGCTTAGAGTCAATTAATAAACTTGAAGAGCTTCCTGAACCATTCTTAAGAGATGTTGAAACATTTTTTAACAATTACAAAAATTGAAAAAAACCTGGTTCAACAAAAGTTACAGGTTTTGAAGGTATTGAATGAGCATTGGAAGAACTTGACGAATGCATTCATTTAATGAATGAATACGGAAAAATGCCTAAAAAAGAATTCGTTGCTAAAATGATGAAAGAGCACCCAGAAAAATACGAATTTTAATTCTTGCCCCTTTTAAAAGGGGTTTTATTTTTCAATAAAAAATCCAAAAGAAAATATCTGAAAATTTATTAAAAAATTCCTTTTAGTCGACAATCTCAACATTAAATAATATAATTTAAATAAGGAGTTGGTAGCTCCTAAATACAATTACTAGAAAGGAAGAATTATGAGTAAAAGTATAAATGCACTAAGAAAAGAAAGTCAACTTAAAACAATGATTGCTCAGATTGTAACAACAGAATTAACTAATTCAAATATTATCAATCCAACTGTTGTTGATTGTGAACTTTCTGCCGATTCTTCACACGCTAAAGTATTTGTAACCTTTAGTGAAAAATCAAGCGATGGAATTGAGGCAATTAGAAATGCTGCTGGTTTTATTCGAAAAACACTAGCGCACTCTCTAGATTGACGCAAAGTTCCTGAACTTCATTTTGAACTAGATACCGTCATTGATGGCGCTATGAAAATTGAAAAAATTTTAGAGCAAATCAAACACGAAAATGACTAATTCATTTTCAAACCGGGTTCCCCGGTTTTTTAAATAAAAATGCGGATTCCCGCATTATTGAGTTTTTATATTAAATGTGTCATCAACACTGAATGATAAAGTTCTCTGGTCACGAAGTTTAAAAATAATATTTGGATCAGAATATCCTCTTTTTACTTCTTGCTCGTACTTGCTTAAACTTTTTTTGTAGTATAAAATTTCACTTTCAATAGCTTTTGAGTTTTTAATTTTTTCGCCTGTTTTAGGATCTACAGGATAAACTACATCATTTTTAATATTCAGCACGTTACCAAAAACACCTATATTGTGAATTATGTAATTAACATTTTTTTGATCACTAAAATTCAAATAATCTTTTAATCTTTTGTCCGATATGTCAGTTCTTGTGTCTTTGGTAAAATAGTTTTCTGTTGTAGATTTTTTTATTCTTGCATAGAAATTAACATGGGCATGCGACATCCAACCACCATTTGAAGCATTATTTCCTAAAAAACCAATTATTTGATTTTTATTGACGCTAATTGGATTTTTTGGAGAAGCTTGTGGGACTACAAAATAATTTTTGCCACTTTTTGAATATTGCTGAGAACTTAAGCCAAGTTCGGAATTATTAAGCGTTTTAGCTCCATCCAAGTGAATGTAACCAATGTAAACATAATCAACAGAAGGGTCTAAATAAATTTCTCTTTCTCTTGGCGTTAAATTCAATTTATCGTGTTTAACTTTTATTAAAGCTACAGTTCCCACACCCTCAAACTCTCTCTTTTGTTCAATTTCGTAAACACCAATTAATTCGCCATCAAATGGCATTAATACTGGTTGAAAATCAGGAGCCAAATAGTCTTCTCCCCAGTGTAAAAAGCTAGGGGTTTTTACTTTTTCTGAATAAAATGATCTTGAAGTTCCATAACCGCCAGTGAATAATTCAGATTTATAGTGTCCAAAAAAGTCTTTATTAATGCTTGGTAACAATTCTTGAGTTAGTCTATTCATTTCAAAATTATATGCTTGAATATTGTTTTTTGTGAACTCTTCACTGTAAAGCAACCCATAATTTTGTGTTCCCAACATTTTGACCAATTTCAATGGTTTTTCAATGTTTTTCAACTTAACATTAAGACTAACTGACGCAGATCTAAAATTATTTGAAGTAATTTTGTCTAGTTCAATTTTTTCAATACTTTCATTGTTGAATTCAACCAGTAAGTCATCACTTGTGATTTTAGATAAATCAGTATTTATATCGGGGTTAACAATTGTTTTAACTTTGATTGATTCCGCAAGTTTTAATTGTTTTAAATATTCATTTTTCTCAATGTTTACTAAAACAGGTAAATTAAACCCAAATTCATTAAAGTTTTTTTCTTTACCATTATGTTTAGCGCCTATTCTTAAATTTATTCTGATGAAGTTAGGTTCTTTTTCATCAAAATATACTTTGTTGATAGTGGCCTTAAGCTCAATATTTTTTGCCTTTAGTTGTTCTACTAATTCACTAAATTTCTTGTTTTGGATATTAAAAATGGATGAAATTTGCTTGGAATTTAATTCATTAATTCCGTATTTCTGAATCAATTCTTTGTGCGAATCATCAATGTTTATTGAAGTTGTAAAATCTTGAGCTTTAAGTGCTTCAATGTCTTTAATTGAATCCTTAAGTTCTTTAAGATTTTTTTCTTCATTGCTTGTCATCTTAACGTTTTTTAAATAGACATTAATCGTTTGCTGACTATATAATCCTTTTGGATAATTCGCTTTTTCATGATTTTCTAAATCAAGTCTAATAATGATAGGAACTTTTACATCAAAATTATTGCCCAAATCTCTATAAACGTTGCTATAGTCCACCTTAAATTTAAGTTTATTTAATACTTTATCACTTATATTAAATTTACTTTTGACAATAGTTTTAAATTGATTTTCGTCAAATTTCATGTACTTGTACATGTAATTGTTTGCCATCATGTTCTTGAACTCAACAGTTTCGGGCGATCCGCCCTCCGTGTATTTAAATAAATCGTAATTTCTATTATTTTCAAAATATTCATTAATTTGTGAAAGAATGTATACCTGATTATAAAGTTCGTAATTTTGGTCTTCTTTGTTTTGGGTTCTGTCAAAAACTAATAATTTGTTGCTTTGTTGTGCTGAATCTTGTTTTTGCGAATTTTGCTTTTCTTGCAATGTACATGATGCAACAACAAATGGAAAGGCAGCTATTAAACTTAATTGAGCTAGAATTCTTTTATACTTTTTCATATATGCTCCAAATATTATGAAAGTGAAATATTCACATTTTGTTTTATTTTAATGGCTATAACCATAAAGCCAACCAAAATTGGAATTATGATTGAAACAATTGTTATAAAAATGAATCTTAAAAAACTTTTTAAATATTCTTTTCTTAGCTCTTTTCTCGCTTCTTTATAGCCTTTTAATCCTATAAGTTCAATAGTTTGGACGAAAATTATAATTAATGGGAATAACAAGTGAAATTCAAAATATCCAAAATATGATGAAATTATTGTTATGAATCCAATTAGCAAAATTTGAATTAAAACAACTTGGAAATGGTCTGTATCATAATTAGTTTTGTTTATAAAACCTGTAAAAGTTGTTGCCAAAACAAAAAGCGCAATGAATACAATTTCTTTTGTCCCTCATGAACCAAAATTTGTTTTAGTGTCACTTTTAAAAAAATGGTAAAAACTGTATCTTTTTAACTCGGAATAATCTTCGTTATTTTTAAAGTAGCTTTTTATGCCTTTAAACGAAACTCAAAACAGAATCAAACCAACCAATGCACCAATAATTTGTCCGCCAAAAATGTATGGAATACCTTTTAAAAGTGGTGCGGGATGTTGTTTAGATTGACCAATTACTCCGTATCCTTTAATAATGCTATTTGTTATTATATTAAATGGATTTATAAATGGATAAATTGCTGTTTTAGCTCCTATACTACCCAATCCAAATGGGAACAATATAGCAATGGCAATAACAACAATATAACCGCTAGACATAAATAATTTATTATGTTGTTTTTTATTCATTATTGCAATCAATTTTCAAATTAGCAATAAATAAACAATCAAAAACACACATATTATTTCAAAACTAAAAACAGTTGGATTTCAATATACTTTTAGCGCTGCACCTGGTGTATTAAACATGCCCCCCCCTTATTTAATTTCATATTTTTTTAGTATTGCTTCAACATCCATGTCAAGAATGCTATCAATTGTTTTTTGGGCATTTTCGATTATTTTGTCTTCTTGTTCAGTATTTTTTTCATAAGAAACTTCTTTTTTATCAGAAGGTTTTTGAAGTTCTTGACAAATTGTTTTAAATGTTATTTTTTGAATGTTTTCAATCTTAATTTTTGAAAATCCTTCACCAACTTTTGATGTTGGATAGTTTTTAATTAACTCAACATATGTCTCATTATTTGTATTTTTTACAAAAAGTTCACTATGTTGGTCAACAACGTTAATTGACTTAACATTTATCGGAGCAGTTTTAAATTGCTTGAAGATTGGTTTTCCTAAATGTTTCTTAGATATTGGTTGAATATTTTCGACTTTTACAATCTTAATATGTTTATTTTCGTCAATTAGTGCTACTAAATTCTCATCATTAACAATTGCAAAATCCGCCACTAAATCCGCCCCTGATAAAAAGCAAGATTTAACGCCTGATGCTTTTGTACCATAAATTTGCATGTCATTTTCACTGTATTTTGAAGCTAGCCCAAAATCAGTCACTATTAAAATATCGCCAAAACCATTAGATAATTTCGCACCCACTAATTGGTCATCAGCTTTTAAACTAATTGCATTAAATGCTTTATTATTTCTGGAAACCTCGAAATCTTTTAAAAGAACTCTTTTACCTTGTCCTTGTCTTGACAGTAACACAACATACATGTTCTCATTAAAATTCTTAATTTCAATTGCTGACACAAGTTCTTCACCTGTTTTTAACTCCACAAATTCTGATAAATGATTGCCATATTCTTTTCATTTAGCTTCATTTATCTTGTAAACCGGAATTAAAGCATAATTCCCTAAATTTGTAAAAAGTAATAGGGTGTTGGTTGTTCTTGTTCTATTTGAAAATATTATTGAATCTTCTTCTTTTACACCAAAGGTAGTTCAATCATTTGATTCATAAACTCTGTTTGAAAACCTTTTTATATAACCATGTTTTGAAATTGTTAATACTGCTTCTTCGTCAACAACTAAATCCGCTTCACTGTACTTAATTTTTATTTGTTCATTAACAATTTCAGTTTTACGCGGTTTTCCGAATTCTTTCTTAATTTCTTTTAATAATTCAATTATTCATTGATCAAATTTGCTTGGGTGAGTTAATAAAATTTCACATTTTTTTATTAACTCCAACAATTCGATTTCTTCTTGTAAAAATGCTTGTTTATCGGTTTTAGAAAGTTTGTATAATCTTAATTCAGCGATTGCAGAAGCTTGATTATTTGTAAATGCAAAGTGTTTAATTAAATTTTCAATAACACCTTGTTTTCCATTTTCGCTTTCGCGAATAACTTTTATTACTTCATCAGTAATTTCTGAAACTTTAATAAAACCTTGAACAATTTCTAGTCGCGCTTTATATTTTGCTAAATCATATTGAAGTGTTTTAGTTTTGACGTCTTTAACGTGACTAATATATGAGTTAAGCAACTGATGCAAACCACATAATTTTGGTGAATTATCAACAATAGCAACATTATTTGAGTTTAAATAAACCTGCATTTCAGTCTTTTGCAATAAAAAGTTCAATATTGTGTCAACATTGCTATTCTTATCAAGTGTAATTAAGATGCTAATCCCATCGCGGTCAGACATATCCTTAACTTCAAGTAATCCATTAATATTTTCATTCGCAATCAATAAATCAATATCTTTAACTAATTTAGATTTTACAACCCCATATGGAATCTCAAAAATTTCAATGTACTTAAATTTATTATCATCATAAATTTTGTATTTTGATACTAGGGTTAGTCTACCCTTACCAAGCTCAAATCCTTCATAAATTCCTTGTGTACCAAAAATAGTCCCGCCGGTTGGAAAATCTGGCCCTTTAATAAACTTCATTAATTGTTCAAGGGTTGCAGTTGGATTTTTTATCTTTTCAATTGTAGCATCAATGATTTCGTTCAAATTATGAGGCATAATTTCGGTTGCAAAACCCGACGCAATACCTTTAGCTCCATTTAATAATAAATTAGGAATTATTGAAGGTAAAACTACTGGTTCTTTTTCGCTATCATCAAAGTTTGGTGCAAATTTAACTGTATTTTTCTTTAAATCTCCAAGGATATATTCACTGATTTTTTCTAATCGCACTTCAGTATAACGCATTGCGGCTGCTGGGTCATCGTCAATACTACCAACGTTACCGTGCATCTCAATTAAGGTTTGCCCCATTTTTCAATCTTGAGCCATCCTTACCATTGCTTCATAAATTGAACTATCTCCATGTGGGTGATATTTACCAATAACATCGCCAACGACTCTAGCTGATTTTTTGAATGGTTTGCTTGATAACAAACCTAAATCACTCATTGAATAAAGTATTCTTCTTTGAACTGGTTTTAGACCATCGCGGATATCAGGTAACGCTCTTTGCTGAATAATGTATTTTGAATAGCGACTAAAACGATCTTCCATTACAGAATCAATATTTTCGGAAACGATCTTTTCAATAATTTGGTCAATTTTAGACTTAATATCTTTTTTCATTTATTGCCTCCTTAATATGTAAAATCATCTTCCATTGTGAATTCAACATTAGCGTTAATTCACTCTTTTCTTGATTCTGGATTATCTCCCATTAATGTAGAGACTCTTCGTTCTGCTAATGAAACATCATTGATTCGAACTTGGATCAAGGTTCTAGTTTCAGGGTCCATAGTTGTTTCTCAAATTTGGTCAGCATTCATTTCACCAAGACCTTTGTATCTTTGAATTTCAGAATTTTTGAATTTAGGGTCACTTAAAAGTTCTCTTAATTCACTTTCATCTCAAGCATATGTAACTTGTTTTGATTTGTTAGAAATCTTAAATAAAGGCGGTAATGCAATATAAACCATTCCTGCGTCAACCAATTGACGCATGTGTCTAAAAAAGAATGTTAAAAGTAAAATTTGAATATGAGCACCATCAGTATCGGCGTCAGTCATAATAACAACCTTGCTATATTGTGCTTTTTTAATATCAAAATCTTCGCCAACACCTGCGCCTATAGTATTAATTATTGTCGCTATTTCTTCATTTTTTAAAATGTCATAAAGCCTTGCTTTTTCAGTATTTAAAACTTTCCCGCGCAATGGTAAAATTGCTTGGAATTTTCTGTTTCTACCTTTTTTGGCAGTACCACCAGCAGAATCCCCTTCAACTAAAAACAATTCTTTTTCAGCCGGATTTTTTGATTGGGCAGGGGTTAATTTTCCACTTAAAATTTGCTTTTCTTTTAAAGCATTTTTTGTAGAACGCGCCTCAAGTCTTGCTTTGCGAGCACTTGCGCGAGCTTCGGCTGCTTTTTTGATTTTGTCAAGTATTTTTTTAACTAGCGGTTTATTTTCAACTGACCAAATTTTTAGATGTTTAAAAGCAACTTCCTCAACAGCACTTTTTGCCTCAGGTGTACCTAATTTATCTTTAGTTTGACTGACAAATTCAAGATATTTTTCGGGAATTTTTACACTAATTATAATAGTTAAACCTTCGCGAATGTCTTCGCCATCAAAGGAATTTTTTCCTTTGATAATTTTTTCATCCATTGCTATTTCATTGAATAATTTCGTTAGTGCTGTTTTAAGTCCGACTTCGTGAGTCCCGCCATCTTTAGTTTTAACATTGTTAACAAAAGACAAAATTGTTTCATTATAGCTGTCGGTGTATTGAAAACCACATTCAACTTCTATTTCTTTTTTTGTTTCTTTAAAGCTATAAATTTCGCCAATCGGCGTTTTTGAATCATTCATAAATTCAACAAAAGCACTAATTCCATTTTCAAATTTGAACTCGTTATATAAATCTTTTGTTTCATCTTTAAGGGTTATTTTAAGTCCCGCAATTAAAAAACTACTTTCACGCAAGCGCTCAGAAATCTTTTCGTAACTAAATTTAGAACGCTTAAAAACTTCATAATTTGGTCAAAATTCAACACGGGTTCCAGTTTTATTAGATTTTTTGATTATTTTAGTTCGTTGAGTTATATCCTCGCCGCCATTCTCAAAAATTGTTTCGTAAACTTGGCCATCTCGTTGAACTGTTGCTATTAGTTTATGGCTTAGTGCATTTACAACTGATGCACCAACACCGTGAAGACCTCCTGAAGTTTTATAGGCACTGCTATCAAATTTACCACCAGTATGAAGTTCAGTGAAAACTCTTTCAACAGCAGTTTTACCTGTTTCAGTTTTTCCAACGGGTATTCCACGGCCATTATCCTCTACAATTACCGACCCACTTTTTGTCAAAGTAACTGAAATTTCAGTAGCAAAACCGCCTAGCGCCTCGTCAATTGAGTTATCTACAATTTCTCAAACTAAATGGTGTAGTCCATTGACATCAGTACTGCCAATATACATCCCTGGTCTTTTGCGAACAGCTTCAAGCCCTTTTAACTGTTGAATACTATTTTCATCATATTTATACATATTTTATAATTGTATTATTTTTTAAATTAAGTTAAAAAATTTATATTAATAATACATAAATTAAAATTTTGAATATTTATTGATTTTTAACTATCATTTTTCAAAAACCATTGAAAAAATTGGCAAAAAGCCAATGAATTAATTATGTATAATTAACATATGTTAAAAATATATATTTGCGGACCAACTGTTTATAATGACCCACACATTGGCAATTTGCGTGCTATAACAACATTCGATTTGGTTTTAAAAGCAAATCGATTTTTAGGTCAAAAATTTAAACTTGTTCACAACATTACCGATATTGATGACAAAATTATTAACAAGTCAATTGAGCTAAAAGTAACTGAAAAAGAAATTAGCGAAAAATACACAGAACAATACTTTGAATTGCTTAAACAATTAAATATTGACACAATAACAGATGTAGAAAAAGTAACCGACAATATTGACGTAATTATTGAATATATAAACAAATTGGTAAATTTAAATCAAGCATATAAAGGATCCAATTCTGATATATGATTTAATGTTAAAAACAATGAAAAACAGTATGGAAATGTATCGGGTCAAATTCTTGAAAATATGGAGTTTGATGAAAAATCAAATGACAAAAAATTCAATGCCGACTTCGCACTATGGAAGTCAACATCAAAAGGAATTCAATATAATTCACCTTTTGGTTTAGGTAGACCTGGTTGGCATACTGAATGTTGTGCATTAATAGATAAACATTTCGGAAAAGACGGAATTGATGTTCATGGCGGTGGGATGGACTTGACTTTTCCACATCATGAAAATGAAAACATTCAACATTTTGCACTACACAATCAAAATATAACTAAAGAATGAATTAGATGCGGTCAAATTAATTTAGATGGAGTTAAAATGTCCAAATCATTGGGAAACATAATATATCCGCAAGATTTCTTTAACAAACATGGTGTTGAAATTTACAAATTACTGATTCTTACAGCTAAACTGTCTGCTCCAATAAATATGAGCGATGAATTAATTGAAAACTTAAAAAATATTGAACAAAAATATAAAAAAACAATGTTTTCAATCTTTATAAATCATGGTACAAACCTAGTTGGTTTTGAAAATAATAAAGAAATTAAAGAAATTTTTGAAGCTTTATCAAAATATGATTTTGCAAAATATAACCTTTTATTAAATGAACAAATAAAAAATTACAACAAAACAAAAGACATCCAATATGCTAGAAATATTCACAAAACATTGTCAATAATTCATCCTACATTAACTGATGTTCAAAATTACAATGAATTTATCCAAATATATTCAAAATGAATTGAATTAGTAAAAAATAAAGATTTCGAACAAGCAGATATATTAAGAAAAAAACTTCAGGATTCGGGACTTTATTAACATTTTTAAAATGGAAAAAAATATAAAAATTAAGAGGTGTTATATGGAAAAATTGATGTTGTGAGGAAAAAATTCTGTTTTAGATGCAATAAATTCAAAATTACCTATTGAAGTTATTTATGTAAACTCAGTTAAATCCTCACAATTAATCGCAAATCAAACAAAAACCAGAGTTATTGTTGAAGATAATTCATTTTTCAACTCAATAACTAGCGAGAATCACCAAGGAATAATTGCTGTCCTTAAAGATTTTCCAATTTATGATTTAGAAATATTAAAAAAAGACAAACCTCAAAATATTTTAATATTAGACCATATTCAAGACCCGCACAATTTAGGTGCAATAATGCGAAGTGCAAACGTTTTCGGTATTAAACATATCATTCTAACAAAGGAAAGAAGCGTTGGCATAACTTCTACTGTTTTAAAAATCAGTTCAGGCGGATTTATAAATATGAAAATAATAAAGGTCAATAACCTTGTTGCTTCACTAAAAAAACTCAAAAATATGGGTTATTGAATTTACGCATCTGAATTGAACAAAGAAGCAGTTAGTTTTGACTCAATTGAGTACAACAAACCTGCGGCATTAATTATCGGAAATGAGTCATCCGGCGTTAGTAAACCAGTTTTAAATGAGTCTGATGTTAAAATTTATATACCACAAAGAGGAACAGTCCAATCCCTTAATGCTTCAGTAGCTGCTGGTTTATTATTGTACAAATTAACAAAGGAATAATATGACCTTAATTGAAAAATTTACACAACTTCCGGAAAACCAAGTTGGTGAATTTTTAAAGCAACAAAATTTACTTAAATCAATTAAATTGATTGATTTTCGTTACAAAGATATTCTAATTTATACAATTAAAAACAATTTAAATAAAAAGGTGAACTCAAGCATTGAACCACAAGATATTTACAATGATTTTTTAGGTGGTATTAAGAAAATTATTTTGTCTTTCAATCAAGAAAAAGGCGCTACTTTTAAAACATTTATTCTTAAATCCTTAAAAAACTTTACTTATATGTATAATCGTGCTAATTCCACTCAAAAAAGAGATGCCAAACTAATCCCAATACCCTCTAGTGAATTATTTGATTTATATGACAATGATTCCGAGCGAAGATTTAACAAAGAATTAACAATTGAAGATTGAAAATCATTCATTGAAAAAAACAAGAATTTTTTCAATGAATTAAAACAAAAAATCAATTTATGAAAAAAGTCAAAAATGGTTACGACTTCAAAAATTAACTCACTGCGATTCGAACTTAAAAAAAGATTATTTCATATGTATAAATATAGTGTAAAATAATAACAGTGCTAGGCACTTTTTTATTTTGCTTTAGGTGGTGTAAAATATTATTATGAAAAAAACTAAGGTATTACTTAGTTGCTCAGAATGCTTTGCCATGAATTATGCAACTAATAAAGGAGCAGGAAATCTTTCAAGAATTGAAATAAAAAAATACTGCCCAAAATGTAGAAAACACGCTATTCACAAAGAGGAAAAATAATGAATAAAACAAAAAACCAAAAAAATATAGAATCAAAAAGTTTTTTAGGGAGCTAAAAAGGGTTAGATGGCCATCTAACAGAACTAATTGAATTTCGTTTTGAAAAGTAATAATTTTTGCAACATTATTCACTATTATTGTCGTGTTATTCGCAACCTGTGTTGGATTGCTGTGAAGTAGAATTGGTATTAAATAGAGGTTAATATGGAAGAAAGAAAATTTTTATGATACATGATTAGTACAGTTTCAGGAAAAGAAGATATTGTTGTTGAATCATTGAAAAATAGAATTGTTTCTGAGCAAGTTGATGATTGTTTTAACAATGAAGCAACTCCTGAAGGTGCTTTTAAAATATTTAAAAAACCTAGTTTAACTGTTAAAGAAGCTGAAAATAAATTAAATGGGTTACCATACAAAGTTAAAATGATTAATATGTATAGTGGTTACATTTTTATAAACATGTACATGAGTGATGAGGCTTGATTTGTTATTCGGAACACTCAATATGTAACTGGGTTGATTGGTTCTTCAGGAAAAGGTGCTAAACCAACCCCAGTTTCTGCGAGCGAAATTAGAAAATGCTTCAAATCTGAGCAAAAATTACTAAATGACTTTAATGAAGGTAAATTAGAAACTAAATTCGCTATTGGTGAAATAGTTGAAATTATTGATGGCCCATTCAAGGGTCAAAGTGGTAAAGTAACACAAGCAAACGACTCAACTAAAATGGCAACCGTTGAAGTTGAATATTTTGGCAAATATGTGCCAACTGAATTTGAATATGAATACATAAAAAGTCAAGAAAAATAGTGGCGCGCCACTATTTTTATTTAATTATTGAGCAACCCATATAAGGTATTAATGCTTTTGGCACACTTATTGTTCCATCTGGGTTTTGATAGTTTTCTAATATTGCAGCAACCAATCTATCTATTGCAACCCCAGACCCATTCATTGTGTGTGCGTATTGTGTATTGCCATGCTCATCTCTGTATCTAATCATTGCTCTTCTTGCTTGAAAATCGCCCATGTATGATATAGATGAAATTTCTCTAAACTTGATTTCAGAAGGTAGTCAAACTTCTAAATCAATTGTTTTTCTTGATGAAAAACCAGTATCACCGGTACATAATTGCACTTCTCTAAATGGTATTTCTAATAATTCAAGTGTTTTCTTAGCTTGAATTAACATTTTTTCAAACTCAATAAGCGCATCTTTTTCATTTGTAATTTTTACCAATTCAACTTTTTTAAATTGATGTAGGCGAATTATTCCTTTTGTATCTTTACCACTACTTCCCGCTTCTGACCTAAAGCATTCAGTGAATGCAGTATAGCATTGTGGTTTTGTTAAATCAACTATTTCATTATTCAGTAAGTTTGTCAATGTTACTTCAGCAGTTGGAATTAAATATCACCCATTGCTATCCACACTAAATAAATCCTCTTTAAATTTTGGAAGTTGGCCAGTACCAAATAAAATTTCTGGTCTTGTAATAACTGGAGTTGAATATTCTATATAACCGTTTTCAGTATGCAAATCAAGTAAAAAGTTTTGGATAGCTCTTGTAAGTCTTGCTCCAAGTCCGCTATAAACTACAAATCTAGTTCCAGACAATTTGACACCCCTGTCAAAATCAACTAAATTTAAATCACGAGCTATTTCATAGTGAGCTTTAACCCCTGAAACTAGACCTCTGCCAAGTTTATCGTGTGTGGCTATAACAATATTTTGTTTATCAGAATCGCCAACTGGAACATCATCAAGCGCAATATTGGGAATTATGTGTAAAATTTCCTCGGTTTTTTGTTCAAGTTTTTTTGCTATTTCTTCTAATTGTGCTTGTTCTTCTTTTAACTTAGATGCCTGTAATTTCAATTCATTTAGTTTATTTTTGTCATCTTTAAACTCAACAAATTGTTTACCGAATTTTGATAATTCTGCTTTTTTACTTTGTGCATCAAACATGCATTTTCCGCGTTTTTCAAGTAATGAAAGAAGCTCATCATAAATTTCTACATCGAAATTTCTTTTCTCAAGTAAGTCTCTAACTTTTTCCTTGTTTTCTTGTATATATTTAATATTTAGCATACTATTTTATCCTTATATTTTTTTCTTGTAAATTATAGCACTAATAATACATTAAATCGATTTTGACTCTATTTAAAAATATTATTGTTAAATTTTATAATTATTATATTTTATTTATTTATTCATTTTTCAATTGAAAAAGTAAAATTTAAAATAAAAAATAGTACACTTTTGTTGGCATTTTAAAAAGCTCAAACAATTGTTTTGTTTTAAATGGTTTAGTTTATAATATAAAAGCGTTTTATATATTTAGATAATAAAACTTAATACAGGAGGTAATATTATGAGTTTAAGAACATACCAACCAAATAAAAGAAAACACGCTAAAGTTCACGGCTTCCGTGCAAGAATGGCTACTGCAAACGGCCGTAAAGTTTTAGCAGCTAGAAGAGCAAAAGGTAGAGCAAGATTAACTGTATCAAGTGCTAATTAGTTTTTTGTTTGGAATTAAAAATGAAAAAACAATTTAGATTACAAAAAAGTTGAGAATTTGACAATGTAATTAAGCATAAAAAGCAAGTTGTTAACAAGTTTTTAATTGTTTATTTTAAAGAAGCTTCAGAATTTAAAGTTGGAATAACAGTGCCAAAAAAATTCTGTAATGCAGTTTACCGAAACTATTACAAAAGACAATTAAAGGCTATTTTTCACGAGTTAAATGTTTATCATTTAAATTATCACTTTGTTGTAATTTTGCGTAAAGATTTTTTAACCCAAACTTATAAAACAAAATTTGATACTACCAAAAGGTTAATTAAAAAGGTAGAAAATGGAAAATAGATCAAAAAACTTTGATTATTTCAAGCCTTCAGGACAATCAAAAAAAGGAAAAGACCCTAAAAAAATCAGAAAAATTGTCTGGCTTGTCGTAAAAATTATTTTTTACGTATTACTTTTTGCGCTAACTCTAGGTGGTTGCGTTCAGACAATGATAGTTAAAAGCTCTGGATTTACTGGGGCTGGTACTGAATTTTATGATTCATCAGCAAAAATATCACCTACTGTTAGAACATTTAAACAATCAACCGCACCAAAAGGTGATAAGAATTTACAGCCAGGTGAATATTACTCAATACATTATTCTCCTGAATCTAACTTTCACTTATCACACAAAGAATATTCAAAAACAATTCAAGAATTGAGAAATCAAGCCGAATCAGATGGTGCAAAATATGGCGAATGACATGGTTTTTCTTCATCAATTCAATATTTAAATAGCAAAAATGAATTCGCTGTTAAGGAACAACCAATCCATAAAGGCGAAAAACCTAATAGATACTTATTTGCGGTTGATAACTCAAGAAATCAAGATGCAAAAATGAAAAAATACGAATCAATTTACAATAATTGAAACGAAATCGTATTTCTAGATCCTGATTTCAAACTTGATAAAATATTCAAAAAAGAGGGTGAATCATACACCTTAAATAAAGATGAATTAGAAATTAAACACCCTGAAAATGAAGATATTACAGTCAAAAAGGCAAGTTTATATTCTGTTTATTCTGACCAGAATATTGATAATCCAAAATTAAAATACGCACGTGATGTTTTGGAATTCTTATACAGAGAAACATTCTTAAAAGAGGGAAATTACTATAAACGCGTATCGAATATTTCTTACAAAGACTTAATAACTCAAGTTTTAAATGGTCAAAAAACAACTTTAACCTCGAGTGAATACGAATTTATCAAAAATTATCAAAATGCTTTAGCTGAATACTTAAATATAACGAATATGACAAAACCAAGTATATTTAAGCCCCTATTAGATAAAAATGGTGTTCAGCAATTTGATAAAAATGGAAACGTTAAAGACTCAGGTGTTGCCGATGAAAACTTAGTATATGGATCACCGGTTTTCGCAAACCATACTAAATTAATATTGTCAGCAGATGAACCACAAATTGCATTTACTTCATTTGCTGAAACCGCAAAATACGGGCCATTCTTTATGTTTCTAATTTGACCAATTGCACAATTAACAATGGCAATTAGGGTTCCGTTGCCTGCTGCCGCTGGTTGAACAACAATTTTGTGTTTAATTGTTGCAGTAATAATTACTCGTTTATTAGTTCTTGCAATCACTTGAAAAGCAACAATGTCTCAATCAATGCAAGAAGAATTACGTGTTAAAAAAGCAAAAATTGATGCTAAATATGCTGAATTTAAAAACAATAAAGAAATGAGAATGCGTCAACAACAAGAGGTATCAGCATTATACAAAAAAAATGGTATAAACCCATTTGACTCAATGCTTTCACTAATAATTTCTATACCAATTTTCTTGGCTATGTGACGTGTTATTCAATCAGTTCCCGAGCTTAAATCAACAAGTTGATTAGGTTTCGACTTCGCAGCTACATCTTACAAACGTTTACTTTCTGGTGAATGATGATATATCTTTTTATTGATTACAACAGCATTAACACAAGTGTTGTCAATGCTTATTCCAAGATTGCTAAATAAACGAAACAATAAACACCTAACAATCGAACAAAAACAAGCAATGAGAAAAAATGACAAAATGCAATGAGTCATGATGTTAGTTTTCATTGTTATGACTGTAATTTTCAATGCGGGTGTTCAAATATACTGAATAATAACCAATATTTGATCAATATTGCAAGCAATCGCAATTCATTTCTTTAAGAAAACTGAATTCTACAAAAAAAGATATAACAAAAAAATTGTTTCATAATAAATTCGGGTAATTAACCCGGTTTTATTTTGCCATTATCAATTGTAAAATAAATCTAATGGTAAAATTTGTTTATAGAAAAGAGGCAAAATGAAAATATATAGAATCAAGGAAACTAGTCCTTATATTACACTCCCAATCGAAAACATAATCCTTAATGACCCCGACATGACTGGTGATATATTAATTTTATATCAACACGATAATGCAATAATTATTGGTGCAAACCAAAACACACACGAAGAAATTAACAGACATTATGTTATTGAAAAAGACATTAAATTAGCAAGAAGAAAATCAGGCGGTGGTGCCGTATACCATGATATGGGTAATATTAACTTTAGTTTTATTACTGATTACAATGGCCAAAGCGGATACGAACGCTTTTTAGCTCCTATCATTGATTTTTTACGCTCACTAGGCTTAAATGCTGAATTCCACGGGCGTAATGATGTTCACGTTAATGGCGCAAAAATAAGTGGTAATGCTCAATACCTAAGCAAAAATAGAATAGTAAGTCACGGAACCATTTTATATAATGTCGATTTAACCAAATTATCAAATGCCCTAAACCCAGCTAGAATTAAATACGAATCAAAAGGCATTCAATCTGTTAGATCGCGTGTAACTAATGTTTATGACGAATTAATTGAAAAAATGGATGTAGAAGAATTTATTCAAAGACTTATCGCATATTTTGTTGAACATAAAAATGCAAAACTGCATGAAATACCATACGACAAGTACAAACAACAACTTGATGAATTATCTAAATTTGTGAGTTCAGATGAATGAATATACAATAAAGCAGCGACTTTTACATTCAAAAGTGGAAATAAATTCAAGGGCGGAATAATTAATGTTAAAGGAAATATTGAAAAGGGAATTATAAAAAATATCAAATTTGAAGGCGATTTTTTAAGTAAAAAAGATGTTAGCGAAATTGAACCATTATTTAATGAAATTTTACTTTCAGAAGATGCTGTTCGTTCAGTCTTTACTAAATTTAATTTTGCTGAATATTTTGGCACAATAACTCAAGAAGAATTGCTTTCACTAATACTAGGATAATAGATGATAAGAAAACAAATTCAATTGAAAAATGAATCAATTAGTTATTTAACTGATGAAAAATTATCAAATATAGTTGTCTTATTTTTGCATGGTTTTGGAGACGATGCAACGCGGGCAACAACACTTTTTCAATGCAAAAATAGACTTTATTCAATGGTTTCCATTGATATGCCGGGTTGCGGCAAATCAAGCAATAATATTGGTCAGCCGACTTTGCAATATTATTGTGATATTGTAGGCGAATTTATTGATAAATTCCTTCCTAACCGCGAAATTTATATAGTTAATCACTCTTTAGGCACAATCCCGGCTTTATATAATGCAACAAACAACCCAAATATCAAGTATGTTTTTGGGGTTGCACCGGCAATGCCAACAGCGAATGCTTTAAAAAATGATAAACGAATTAAATGAATGTTGCCAAATAACCCTGAGGACTGATATGACTCTCAATTCAATCTTTTTTCTGAATTTGATAATGACTGAATTATAAGAGCTGATGTAAAACAAAAAATATTAGATACTCCGCAAGATTATATTGATGAACGTAAACGTGTATTTTCTGTATTGGCACACGAAATTTTTGCTATGACTTTTATTGAAAATGTATACAAAAATTTCTTTGCAAAAAACAAAAATTTTACTGCTATCGTAAGTAGAAATGATAAATATATTAATTTTTCTGATGTTGAAAATTATATAAAACTATATAATTTGGGGACGTATGAACTGAATGATTCAGGTCATGCCATGTTTTACAAAAACACACAAAAAATACATAATTACATAAATAATTTTATTATCAAAAAGGAGGGTCTATATTAATGGATCAATCTGGATCAAATAATACAAATATCATTAACAATATTGTCTGACTTAGTCTTGATTTTAATAAACCAGTATCTGCATGAACTGCTTGAGTGTTTGGTATAGTGTCAATAATTTTAACTATTGGCGTCGGAGTTCCTCAGTTAATAAGCTTAATTAAAAACAAAGACACGGGTGACGGGATAAAATATTACACCTTTTGAATCTTTTTTTCAGGTATCTTGGGATGAACAATCATTGGTTCTTTCGATGCTGCTGAAACTAAAAAATTAGCAACAGCTATAGCCAACATGGTGTCATCAATTATTTTTGCAATAACAATATTTTTATCATATTTATACTCAAGAGACCAAAAAAGAAAATCAATGGCTTATATAATAGGGGCTTTTTCAATAACATTAGCACTAACAATAGCTGCTGTGTCGTTATATGGAATTATTGCTAATAAACGTATGCCTGGGTGATTAATGAATATTAGTGTTTGAGTCTTCCCAGTTCTTACTACATTCAGTTTCTTGCCTGCCGCTATTTCTTCATTTATGAAAGGGAAATTTGAAGGTATGTCAAGTGGAATGTTAATAACTTTATTGACACTAAATATCGGTTGATTAGGTTATTGAATTGCTCTTGGACTAAACTCTTCATTCGATTTTGCCTTAAATATGGCAATAGTTTGACAAGTTCTAGCATTATTAATCTACTTATCACTAACTGTTCTATTGATTGTAAATGTTGCTGAAAAACAAAAAACAAAAATTTCGCTCGTTAAAGCGGAATTTTTATTATTGAATTTTATCAATGAAATCAAATTTTACTAAAAGTACTATAATATGAATATATAAATAAAAAGGGATAAAAATGAAAAAGAAAATTATTTGAGCGTTAGCAACATTAAGCACATTTCCATTAATTGCGGCTTCGTGCCAAAGTAAAACTAAAAATAACCCGCAGCAAACAACAACAAGTGAGCAAAATGTATTAAACCAGCAAGAAGTTAAACGAATTAAAGAATTAAAACAAGCCACAAGGATAAGCAAACAAATATACCAAGAAATTGAAAAATCTAACCCAGAAGACAAACTTTTAATAAATTTCAAGCCTACAATTCAAAAATTCTATACTGATTTTGAATCTAAATTAAGCAAAGAAATAAAATCTGACGATGTTGAACATTTGAGAAACGAGTTTTCGCAATTTTTAGATTATTATTTAATGATTATTTATATTAAATATGATTACAAAGACTTACGAGATCACATTTTAAAGACATTCCCTGAAGCACAAAATCAAATTAACCAAGTGGATGCAAAATTCAATGAATTATCAAACAGAAATGGTTATGAAAAAAATGCATATAGTTCATTACTTGGTAATTTGACGGTTATATACGGTGATAAACTTTTAAAGTATCTAGATAAGAATCCAGATGCAGATGTCACTTTTCCTCCTGACTCACGTTTTTCAAAAATATATCCAGAAAAAAATCTTAAAGAAATTAAAATGACTTATTCTGGAATGTATAAATCAGTTGAAAGTTTAGTTAAAAATAAACCAGAATATCAAGAAAAAATTAAAAAATAAATGACTCCCTTAATGATTCTTCAACAATGCGAGATTATAGTGCCGCACTATTTAGATTAAACCATTTACTCCTTAAATTATTTAATGAAGACGTAAATAATGATAAAGAATATAAGGCAGCAACTGAAAAATACAACGAAACATATGAAAAAGCAACTGCTTTATTTGATAAAGAAAAAGACAAGTCACTATATGATAAATTAATGCAAATTCATGAGCATTTGTCATCGACAGCGAACATAATACAATTACAAGAAGCTACAAGTAAAATAGAAGAATTAATCAAAGAAAAGAATAAAACTACCTAAACCCGGACAAAAAAGTTAACACTAAGGTGTTGGCTTTTTTGTCCGGGTTTAGAATACTGATTTTTAATTATAAAAAGTGAATGTTTAATCGAATTAGATTTCAGTAAAATAACTTTGGAAGATCTGAAAAAAATAATTGCAGATTATATATTTTGATACAACAACTATAGAATTCAATCGAATTTAAATTGAAAAACACCACAGCAATATGCTATGATGTTAAAATCATATTAAACTGTTAACTTTTTTGTCCTAGTTTAGAATCATTCTTTTTCTTTTCCTGTTAAAACCATTTTAATAATTGAACCAATAAGAATTCAAAGTCAATAAAAACATAACGCTATATCAAACCCAATATTTACTCATTTAAGAGTTTTTTCTTCTATTAATATTTTGTTCGAATGATGCTGAACTGTCTTAGTAATTTGAAGAGCAAAAAATGCAATAAAAACTAATACAAAAATTTTTGTAATTATTGAAAATCAGCTTGTTCGCCAGCCTAATCATATTTGGAGTCCTAAGGCTAGTATAAATGAAAATGAAATACCAATTTCATATATTGGATTTTTTGATGCTTGCTTCTTAAAAATTAAGCTTGCTACGAATATTCCTATAACTAAAAGAATTGAAAAAAAATTAAATAAATATCAAAAGAATCCATCATTTTTTCATCTTTTATTAAAAAATAGTCCCATACTTTAAATTATAAATGAAAAATGGAATTTACATTAGTTAAGTTGTGAATTCCAAAAGTAAATTCATTCTTAAAGTAAAATGCACCTAGATAAAAAGCTAGATGCATTTTACTTTTGGAATGAATACCTAGTTTAGATTATGCTTGTTATTTTTTTGTTTTTTCATTATTAAATTTTCACTAATAACAATTATTATGCTACTAATAGTTATTAGTAAAGCAAATATTACAAAACTAATGAAATAGTTAAATTCATTAGTTATTAAAGTTAATAAAATAATAATTATTGATGAACTGATAATTCTAAAAATTAATGTATAGATTGTGTTATTTTTAAATTTATCTTTACTAAATAAAAAATAAGAGTTAGCATAAAAAATAGTAATGAAGAATGAATAAAGCATTTGTTGAAATCCAATAGTGATTAAATATGCTATATTTTTAAATTTATTATCTATATTTACAAATAAAATAGGAATAATTATTAAGAAGATTAAATTCATTGGTATTAAAACTCAAATTAACTTAATATTTTTATTTCTTATAATTAAAGATAATAAACTACCTATTAAACCAAAAATAGCAAAAATAATGGTTAAGAAGAAAGATCATTTATCTGGTTCAAAACCTATAATTTTAAAAAATTGTGGCATTCCAGATTGTTTTGGGAATAAAAATATGCCTATAATAAAACTAGCAGAGAAAGTATAAATTCATTTTAAAATATTATTTTGTTTAATATTTTGATTAGGTTTATCTTCTTTTTGTTCTTTAACTAATTCAAGTGAATTTTCATTTAATTTAAATGAAAAATATAAAAATCCGGAAATAAAATAAGTAACCATATTTAATAATATAAGAGTTCAAAAAGGTAATTTACTAAACAAAATCAAAGAAAATATCGGCGCCAATAAAAACGCTATGGAAGTTGAAATAGTTGTTAAGATGTTATAAGTTTTTATATCTTTTTCATTATCAGAAACATAATAAATGATAGTTTTTAAAGCTATAAATCTAAAAGAATGAATAATACTCAAAAGAGAATTTATTACTAATAAAAAGATAGAAAAACCAAATAAATTATTAGTTTTAATAATTATAAAATAACCAACTAATATTGTAGAAAGCACTATAAAACTTGCCAAATCAGTTCCTAAAAGAATATGTTTTAAATTTCCTTTTTTAGTTATTTTATAGTTTAATAAGTAAGAAATGAAAGTAGGTATTTGAATAAGCAAATATAAAATTGAAACTAATCAAAAACTATTAGTAAATTTATAGATATATACTGTTGTTCCTAATTTAAACGCTTCTGAACCTATCATTGATAAAATTAAAGAAGTTGAATATTTAGTTTTATTTTTAGCTTGCATATAGTTTCCTTATTAATTTAAGTTTTCATTTAATATTCAAGTTGATTTTAATACATAGATTATAAAACAAAATAACTAAATTTATTCATTGTAAATTCCAAAAGTAAAATATGCCTTCATTAAGTACATGATAAATAATACTAAATTTATGTTTCTATATTCTTTTTTAGGAAAAAAACTAAAAAAGAATATAGAAAACAAGGCCCCGGGGGGCGGCACCCGCCAAAACAAACATTTTTTTAATAAAATTTACATAGATAAAACATTTGAAACGCAATTCTTGCTATATATTTTTCTAGCAGAAATATTATTTGCATTTGTAGAAATATTGCATTTTTCAAGAATGCTTTCTTAGTCTCTTTCTTGAATAACGTAATGTACATGTTTTATAATATACTTGTTTCTTTTTAAGTTTAGTTTCTTAAATCCTATACAAAAATCAATTTTAGATGTCTTATACACATTCATATATAATATATTCACCTTTTTGTTTTTTGTTACTTAAATTTTATATAAAAAGGTAGTAAAAATGCATCTAGATTTTTATCTATAAACCAGGGTTTTTATTTTCCCAATATATTCATAAATCAATTCATTAAGTAAAATATGAAAAAACAAATCACTAAGCTTATAACTTTAAAATTTATCCTCGCCAATATATTTTTAGTTTAATTTTTTTGTCAAAGTTATATAATAATTAGATTACTAAATTAAGGGGTGTTGTTATGTGAGAACAAAAAATATTAGACATATATACTTTAAAAGCCGATAGTCCCATTTCAGGGTGAATAGCTTGAGTATTTGCAACAATTTCAATTATTTTAACTGTAAGTATTGGTGTACCTCAACTAGTTTACTTACTTAAAAATAAAGACACGGGAGAGGGAGTCAACTTCTACTCATTTTGAATAGTTTTAGTAGGAGCTATTGGTTGAATGCTAATAGGCTCGTGAGATGTTGCGGAAGTTAAAATGGCAGCATCAGCAATTGCTAATATGTTGTCATTGCTGTTATTTATATTCACAATATTCTTTACTTATAAATATGCAAGAAATGAAGCAAAAAGAAAACAAGCTTGAATTGCATTAACTGTTGCTGTTGTGGCAGTGGCTTTATCAAGTGCTCTTGCTATTTATGGTTTAGTCGGCAAAGATGCAAATGGAAACCAACTGAGAATGTGACCACAATTACACGCTGTTTGTGTTGTTGTCTTCCCTATGCTTACAACATTTAGTTTCTTCCCTTCTGTGATTAAATCTCTTGAACAGAAACGTTTTATGGGTATGTCAAAAGGAATGCTTTTTACACTTGTATCAATAAACATAACTTGAATAATATATAGAATTAACCTAGGAATCAATAACAAAGAATTCACAACCGGTTTAATTACAACAATGGTGTGACAGTTTGTTTCACTATCTATTTACCTATCACAAGTTTATTTATTAATTAGACAATATGTAATTAACAAACGCGAAAAAAGAATAATAACAAAAAATACTAACGAACAAAAACGTTAGTTTTTTTGTGCGGTTATGACATGTTGTTTGCTCTGTACATGAAAAATAGTTAACTAGTGAAATTTTTCTTTTATACCTTAGCACATCAATAAATTAATATATAAAAACTCAGTTTATTGCTGAGTGTTTTTTCCTACTTGAGACTGTAGTTTAATCAATTTAGTTAAAGCCATTTTAACATTACTCAATGATCAATCTCCATTTATAGAATTATAAACTTCGTTGATTTGTTTAATTAAATCAGGTTTTTCTTTGAAATCGGATTTTAATCTTTTATAAAAGTCTTCAAAAATTTCATTAAAGAATGAAGCCTCAGTTTGCTTTTCTATGTAAATTGTTTTAGGGAAAGGGAATTTAACTAAATCAATATCGCTTGATATTAATTTTAAAATTTGATCTATAGCTTTTTCATAGTCACTATATTCGGGATTGCTAGTTAATTTTTTATTGACATCTTCAAGACTATCTTTAAAGCTAGGGTGATTTTCTTCTAAATATCTTTTTAAAATTTCGTAGTCATATTTATAAAACAATAGTTTTAAATCTGTTTCATAAATATTACCAAATTGCTCAGTTAGTCTTTCCGAATCTTCACTATTTTTTCAAGAAGATTCTGTATCAATTATTTCTTTCCTTACCTTTAAAACAAGATCCTTATTTTTCTTAATAACATTGTCATTCGGAAACATAATAGACAATTGTTCAAATCAATCAGTAACCCTAATAATTGAAGAAACTATCATATTTTTTTCTATAAGAAATTCAAACTGTCTAATTAATAATTGCGGATGCAACAATTTCAACCCCTCCAATTTCTTATTTTTTATTTTCTTATTTATGTTTTTAGCCCCATCCATTCGCCCAAATATAAGAGAGCTTTTATTTTTTCCATCTTTTTGTCCATCAGTATTTGGATTGTCTTTATGTTTCCTTATAATAGGTAACTCAAGCTTTGTAAGAGGTTGAGTTTTTTTAGTTTCAGCATTTTTAGAGCAAGATGCAGCCGC
Source organism: Mycoplasmopsis bovigenitalium (assembly GCF_002356075.1). Classification (NCBI taxonomy): domain Bacteria; kingdom Bacillati; phylum Mycoplasmatota; order Mycoplasmoidales; family Metamycoplasmataceae; genus Mycoplasmopsis; species Mycoplasmopsis bovigenitalium. The sequence goes on from NZ_AP017902.1 coordinate 490,426, forward strand.
AAACAACGGCGCAATAGCGACTATAGGTGTTCACAAAAATAATTTTTTGTATTTTTTCATAATAAATCCTTTAAAGTAATTAATTTTTAACAAAATATGCTTTATTGTTTATTCAAACAACATCGCCTGAGAAAATTTTAGTACTTCTTCCATTTGCGGTATTGTTATTAATTTTAATATTATTTGTTTCTATAAAAAATTTTGCTTGCCCGCCTGTGGAAATGATTTTAGTTAATTTTAAAAACTGACCAAGTGTAATTGAATTACCATCTATTAAAACCACATTATTCATTTTATCTCCTTAAAGGGGTTATCAATTGTTTTGAACCAGTGTCTGAGTGAGAAATAATTAAAAATTTAGCAACTCTTTCGTCAATAAGAATTGAAATTTCCTCGTCAAAAATTGATATAGCGTCTTTTAGAAAATTATAATTTAAATCAAATTCTATTAAATCCCCTGAGTATTTAAATTTATCAGTAGTCGCAACAAATGATCCCACTTCTACAACATTATTAGTGATTTTTAAGCTGCCTTCTTTAACCGCAAAAGAAAGTCTATTTTGCTTGTCACCGTTTGCTAATCACACTCTATTTAATAAATCATTTAACTCAGTTTTTTCAATTTGAATGCTATGTTTAATATTTAAATTTTCAAATAATGGTTCTGTGTCTTTAAAAGGAATTGTAACTACCCTTGAAGTTATAACTGTATTTTCGTATTTAATACCTACTTTTATATCGTTGTAGAATAGTGTAATTTCTTCGGGCGCGTCTGTTGGTATTAGTGAACTTAAATCTTTAGCAACAACCGATATATCAACATTTTCCGTTATTAATCCATTGTGTTTTAATTGATAAAGTGCAAGTCTGTATGAATCAGTTGTTGTGAAGTGTAGCGAGTCGTTTTTATTTCTTATATTAATGCACTTGTAAATTAAATTATTGTCTAAACTTGCCGCATGTATAACACTCTTAATTGCTTTTTTAAGCTTAGAAGTATTAATTTTTATTTCCTTGACATTTATTATATTGTCAAAAGCCGGAAAACTATTTTCATTAACTAAAGATACTTGGTAGTTTGAAGTTCCCTGAGAGATGGTTAATAATTGATTATTATCTGTTGAGATATCAATATTTCCCGATAGTTTTTTAATAATAGGTTTAATAACATTAGTTTGTATTAAAAATTTTCCTGTTGATTCAACTTTTACATTAATATCATCAACATCTATTTGTTTTATTATGTTTATTGAGTCGTTTGAAGTTTTAAGAATTATTTTTTCATCCGTGACTTCAATTAAAACACATCTGAAACCATAAAATGTACTAATAGCATCTGAGTACTTTGAGACAATTTCTAAAACTTCATCAAATATTTTTTTATTTATTTGAAATTTCATGTTATTCCTTTCATAGAATAAATATATTTTGTGAATTTGTGAATAAGCTAGAAAAAACGGTTTTATAAAGCATTTTTATAAGTCAAATTCATTTTTTATCATATTTTGTTTTGTTAATAAGTTTATTGTAATTTGTAAATTTCGTCTGATATCGCAGCAATTGCTCTGTTTGTTGCTTGGTCAGTTAAATCTTTATTATTTTCTATTTTATTTATAGCATTTAAAATGGTTGTATGGTCTCTATTCCCAAAAAATTTACCAATTTTTTCAAGAGGAAGTTCTAATTCGGTTCTTATAATATAAATCGCAATATGTCGGGCAACTACTATATCTTGTTTTCTGCTCTTACCAATAATTTCTTTTTTTGCAACTTTATAATATTTCGAAACATAATCTAAAATAACATCCGGAGTAACTCGTTCTTTGTTATTGGCAATTGACGAAAGTATGTTATTTACAATTGCTTCGGTATATTTGCCATTAGTATTTTCTTGTATAGCTTTTCCGTAAAAAGCTAGTCTGTCAATTGCACCAATTAAACTTCTAATTGATTCTTTAAAATTTCGAGTAACAAAGTTTTTGGCCTCAATTTCTCAATTTTCAGGGCTTAATTTTTTAATAGTTATGAAATATTCTAATATTTTTAATAAATCAGCTTGTTTAGGGGGTTTAATTTCAAGTTGTAAACCTTGTGTTAATCTTGTAATAAGTCTTCTTTCAAACATGGTATTTAGAGCGGAAACCTGTTTATCAGAAGCAAAAAGTGTATATTTGTCAGGGGAGTTTAACCTGTGGTCAAGTATCTGATTTATCACATTTAAGGTTGATTTTTTGTTACCTTGACCATAATTTTGAAAATCATCAAACATTAACACAGAAACTTCATTAAGTTCTTTTATTCTTGAATATATTTTTTTTTGATTGTTTTCTTGAAGGAGTATTGATATTTCTGTGACAAAATTGGTTGGGTTTATGTAAATTACTGATTTATCTTGTTTTACCAATTCATTGCCAATAGCGTTGAATAAGTGAGTTTTGCCTAATCCAGAATTCCCAAAAATAAAAACAACATTAAAAGGACTTAATTCGCTATTTACTAATGATTTTGCCATCTTAACAACATCTTTATTGAATTCAGATTCAATGTAATTTTTAAAAGTAAAGTCAACTAAAAAGCTTTGATTATTTTTAATGTTTTTTACTACATTTTTCTTTATCGCGCCAACATTTGCATCAAAATCATTATCTTGTTTTTTTATTTTTTTTACACTATTAATAATGTAATTTACATATCTTCCAAAAACATCTTTTAATATTTTTTCTAAATTTTCTCTCATTGAAGATTTTATGATATTAATACTTTCTGTTGTCAACTCAGCATCAATTTCAACATTATCTCCACTTACATTAACAATCTTTAATGCCATAAAAAAGTTTTTTAAAATCATTTTGTCAGTAATTTCAGATTTTGCAACATTTAAAAAACTTTCATTATAAGCCAATAACTTTTCTTCTTTTTGTACTTGAATACTCACAAAACCTCCTTTTATAATTAAAATATTAATTAATTTTTATTATTTTTAAAATTATTAACTTATTAAAGTGCTTTTTCAAAAGTTATCCACATAATTATTTTTTGCTAAAAGTGCTTAATTATAGGAATTTTTGAACTAAATTAAAGTTATTTACATACTAAAATTTTATTGTGGATAATTATGTGCAAAATAAGATTTTTAGCGAAAATTTATTTTTAATAATTTATTTTTATAACTAATGAAAAATATTTATGCATATAATTCATACTATGAATTATGAGTTAAAATCAAAAGAAAAAACATCAAGAGGTGTTTTTAAAAAAATATTATCAGGCGGCCCTAATGCTAATTGAAACTATACTCTTGCAATTTTTGTCGCCGATGAAGGCGAAAATTTTTCAATTTACTGCACTAATGTTTCATTTAAATTAATGACTCACTACGATATCACTTATACTGAAAATCCGAATTCGCGCCATAAATCAAAATTGCTGAAATCTATCTCTGTTAGTGAACCAAAAAATTCTTCAGAGCTAGAAAAAGTAATGCTGGCAACGAATTCGGGCATTGGCAAGGCAACGATTGAAAAAATGAGAGATAAATTCGGGGAAAATTGAATCGATAATTTCAAAAATAATCCACAACCTTTTGCTTTAACTCTTTCATCTAATATTTATGAACGACTTGTAACATTTTTTAAAACATATACTGATAAAAGCTATAATTTTTTCTTAAGTAATTCTTTGCAAAAATTACACACACAATTAGTTGAAGATTTTGGCGATAAAGAAGATTTGGTTGAATTACTAAAAACAAAAAATCCTTACACACTAGTCCTTAAAAATAATTATGATTTTGAAGTGATTGACAAATTAGCTCATTTGTTAACGATGCAAGAAAGCCCGCTGAGATTGCAAGCTTTAATTCATCATTCTGTGAATTCATTAATTAATAATTTTAACTCAACGCTTGTTCCCGTTCAAAACGTTTTACAATTGATTGCGAAAGATTCCTACTTTTACAAGCCTGAACAAATTATTGAAGATATTCAATCTCTTATTCATCAAGGAATATTATATTTTGATAATCAAAAACATTTGCTATCAACTCAAGAAATGCTAGAAAAAGAAATGTTTATAGCTTCTAAATTATTAAGTTTAAAAAGTTCTAATGCTAAAAAATATGAGTCCGCTCATGCAATAAACGATCTTTCAGAGCTTCAACAACAAGCCTTTAATAATGCGGTTCTTGACAATGTTTCAATTATTTCTGGTTTTCCGGGAACGGGCAAGTCTTACATTATTAAACATTTAATTTCTTTTTGATTGAATAATAAAACATACAAAAAAAGCGAAATCGCGGTTCTCGCCCCAACAGGTAGAGCAGCTGTTAATATCAAAATTAAACAAGATATTGATGCGAAAACTATTCACAGTTACTTTAAAATTACACAGCAAAATCATAAAAACAAACTTGTTTCAAATAATAATGACATACAGCCAAAAGTGTTAATAATTGATGAGTTTTCAATGGTGAATATTGATATTTTGCATTGTGTGCTTGAAAATTCAATTGATTTAGAAAAAATAGTTTTTGTTGGCGATGTAGATCAATTGCCGTGCATAGGGCCTGGAAATTTACTTGATGATTTAATAAAATCAAATAAGTTTAAAATAACTAAACTAGTTGAAATTTTTCGGACTGATAGAGAAGAAATCCCAAACCATTTTTTAAATATTAAAGAAAACAAGAAACCAGAAATGAATACCGAACATATTCATTGAATAAATTCAACAGAAGATTATTTTAATGAAAAATTAATTGAAATATTCGCGAACAAAATAAACGATTATGGAATAGAGGATGTTGCTGTGATTATACCTATGCATAAAACACCTCATGGAATAGCAAACATTAATCAACTTTTACAGAAATTTTATCTTGATTATCGTTCAACAAAAAATGACCAAATTGAATATTTTACAATTGGATCGGATAAAAAATATTATATTGGCGATAAGGTTATTCAAAACGCAAATGACTATGTTTTAGATGTTTACAATGGTGAGATAGGATTTATTAAATCATATGACAGCAAAAACAAAATAATTAAAGTTGATTTTGGTTATAAAATTATTGAATATACTCATAGTGAATTTTTAGAATATATAACCTTAGGTTATGCTATATCAGTCCATAAATTCCAAGGATCTGAATCACCTAGTGTTATATTTTGTGTTTTAAAAGAATATAATTGAGCTATCAATACTAAATTGATTTATACTGCTGTATCTCGCGCGAAAGATGATTTATCGATAGTTGGTGATATAAATTATTATATAAATTCAATCACATTAAAAAATAACACGACCGAGTTTATTACATCTTTTAGCAACTTTCTAAATATGGAGGTTTAAATGAAATTAATTGTTGGATTGGGTAATATTGGCAATGAATACAGATTTACAAGACATAACGCTGGCTTTTTAACTATTGATAAACTTATTGAAAAAACAGGAGTCCAATTAAATAAAGACAAATTTAATGGTCATTATGGAATTGGTGACGGATTCATATTAGCAAAACCTTCAACTTATATGAATAAATCAGGTGATTTTATTCGCGAAATTTGTCGTTTTTACAAAATAAATTCCTCAGATGTGATGATAATTTATGATGAAAAAGACTTTAATTTAGGTCAAGCCTCAATTAAAATTGGTGGTTCGTCAGCAGGTCATAACGGCGTTACGAGTGTGATGAACAATTTACCAAACAATGATTTTAAAAGACTTCGAATTGGTATTGGAAAAAATCCTAATTATGAACTAAAAGATTGAGTTTTAAGTAATTTTAAACTTGAAGAAATGCAAATTTTGGAACGAGTAATTACCGCCGCCGCAGACGCAGCAATCTCATTTGTTTACAATGATATAAATATAGTGATTGAGAAATTTAATGCAGCCAACAAAAAATAAAGTTCTTTTAGCGGTTAGCGGAGGTCCTGACTCAATTTTTCTTTTTCATTGAGCTCTTAATATTTATGGGCCAAAAAATATTGTTGTTGCAACAATAAACTATAAAACTAGACAAGAAAGTGATTTAGAAGTCGAATATGTAAGGTCGTTATGTGAAAGTAAAAATGTCACATTTGAGTTTAAAACGTTTATATATGAAAAAACATATGGTAATTTTGAATCTTGAGCAAGAGAAAAAAGATACGAATTTTTCAATGAAATTTACTTGAAATATGATTGCAAAACTTTATTAACAGGACACCACAAAGACGACTTTATTGAAACAGCACTAATGCAAGAAGAAAGTGGGCGCAAACCGCTTTTTTATGGAATAAAAGAGCACAACTTCTTACTTGGAATGCAAATATACAGACCCTTTGTTTTAAAATATTGGAAATCTGAAATTTATCAAAATTTACACAATTGTAATATTAAATATTTTGAAGATTCATCTAATTTAAATACAAACTTTACTAGAAATAAAATTAGAAAAAATCTTTCAAACTTTTCAAATGGTGAAAAGGAATTAATTTTTGCGAGATTTCAATCCTTAAACTTGAAATTGCAAGACCTATCATTAAAAATCAATAAAACTTTTTCATTTTGAAGAGAATCTAAATTTAGTCAAGACAAATTTCGAGATTTAGAACATAAAGATTACTTAATTTTTAAATATATTATTGAGTTTTACTCAAACATAAAACTAAGTTCACAAAAGATTAATTCAATTGTAAAATGAGTATTATCGGAAAATCGAACTTCAAAATTTAAACTCAAAGACGATGTTTATCTAATAAAAAAACGCGGATTATTAGTTGCATAGTTTGATATTGAAAATTAATATATAATAATTACATTATTTTAGAAAGGACATCATGAACGACAAAAAACCCATAAACAAAGGTAGAATAATTTGAATATTCATATTGTTCGTCATAATTTCTCTTGCTGTATTCGCAATTGGTTATATGCTTTATGAAAGATTAAAACCTGAAGCACAGCAAGTTGGTATTAATGTTTTCCAAGAACATGTGATTAAAGCATTAAGAGGTAGTGATGATGGAATATTTATAAAATCTGCTAAACAGGATTGATTTAATGGACAAATCTATTATGTATTATCAGATGGCGGTATAGATCATCACTTTGTTGCAAGAGTGGGCCGAGAAAATGCTCAACAATGATTTGACCAGTCATTTATTTTAAATCAAGCACTAAAAACAAAATTTAGTATAGATGCAAGTGATAATCACACAACACTACTTGATTTGCTTCAAAAATCTGGCCAAACTATTGTAAATGGCACTGTAAAATCTCAAATATCAATTGATGCTTTAGGCATTCCATCAAATAAAACACCATTCTGAGAATCGCTATTATTATCAGTTCTTCCACTTCTTATTTGAATAGTTATTGGGTGATGATTATTTAGAAGTATTTCAAGAGGCGGGAATATGGTTGGCATGGTTGGCGAAAACAGAAACCCTGCCCAAAAAATCAACAGTAAGAAAAAATTTGACGATATTGCCGGTAATAAAGAAGCGATCGAAGAAATTAGAGAAATTGTTGATTACCTAAAAAATCCTAAAAAATATGCAACTGCGGGAGCTAGAATGCCGCATGGTATTTTATTAGGAGGTCCTCCCGGAACTGGTAAAACTCTTTTAGCAAAAGCAACAGCTGGTGAAGCTAATGTTCCTTTCTACTTTATTTCAGCATCTAATTTTGTTGAAATGTATGTTGGTTTAGGAGCAAAAAGAGTTAGAAATGTAGTTGCCGAAGCAAGAAAAAATGCGCCAGCAATTATATTTATTGATGAGCTTGATGCTATTGGGCGTACACGTGGAGCTGGTTTAGGTGGTGGACACGATGAGCGTGAACAAACTCTTAACCAGCTGCTTGTCGAAATGGACGGTATGGAAGAAAATAATGGTATTTTATTCTTTGCTGCAACAAACAGAACTGATGTTCTGGACCCTGCTTTAATAAGACCAGGTCGTTTTGATAGACAAATTATAGTTGGCTTGCCTGATGTTAAAGAACGTCAAGAAATTCTTGAACTCCATGCAAAAGGAAAAAGAATTTCAAGCAATGTCAATATGCAAAAAGTTGCTCGTAGAACACCCGGATATTCAGGGGCACAACTTGAAAATGTGATTAATGAAGCTAGTTTGTTAGCTGTGCGTGCAAATCATGATGTTATTACTCTTGAAGATATTGATGAAGCAATTGACCGTGTAATGGCTGGTCCCGCTAAGAAAAATAGAGTTATTTCGAAAAAAGAATTAACAATGGTTGCTTATCATGAAGCTGGACACGCAGTAGTTGGAATTAAAATTCCTGGCGGAAATAAAGTTCAAAAAATAACAATAATTCCTAGGGGTAATGCCGGCGGATACAACTTAATGATGCCTGAAGAAGAAAAATACAACTTAACTAAACAAGATCTAATTGCTATGATAACTTCATATATGGGTGGACGCGCTGCCGAAGAAATCATTTATGGCTCGAATAATATTTCAACTGGTGCAAGTGACGATATTCAAAAAGCAACAAAATTAGCTAGAAAAATGGTTACTGAGTGAGGTATGTCTGAATTAGGACCAATTCAATATGAAGCTGATGAAGGTTCTCCATTCTTAGGCCGTGACTATTTAAAATCGTCAGGATTTTCTACAAAAGTTGGACATGAAATTGATCTTGAGGTTCGTAAAATCATTGTTGAAGCTCAAGCAAGAGCACATAAAATTATCCAAGAAAACAAAGAACTACTTGAATTAATTAAAGAAGCACTTATTGAAAAAGAAACAATCGTTGCTGAAGAAATTGAATACATTGCAACAAATATGAAGTTACCTGAGGCTGAACAATCAACCAATATTCAGGAAACTAATAAATCATTAAATATTGATGAACTTATTCAATCAACGAATGAATAATAAGTGAGCTAACGCTCACTTTTTTATTCGTTTTTTCCAAATCAATTGTTATTTGTATGTTTTTGCACGTCGGCAAACTATAAAATTATAAAAATTAAATATTACTTTATAATTTGAATATCAAATTAACCTATACAGGAGGCGTATATGGAAGCAAAACAAAGATATATGTTTGCTCTTGACCTTGATGGAACCCTTCTTTCATCAAGTGCAAAAGGAACTGTTCATGAAGTTGCAGTTAAAGCTATTGAGAGAGCCCAAAAAGAAGGTCACGTTGTTTGCATTATAACTGGAAGACCTTGACGTTCAACAAGACCTATCTATAAAATGTTGGGATTAAATACTGTAGTAACAAACTACAATGGTTCACAAATTCATAACCCAAGCGATGAAAACTTTATTCCATTAATTAAATATCTAAACTTAAATGAAATGCTTTATGTTTTAGGCGACCCAAAAGTAAAAAATGAAATTAGTAACTTAGCAATCGAAGGACCTGGTTGAGTTCAAATCGATCATAGAGACCCAGATTTAGAGCAAGTTTTCGGTTTTGCCGAAAACCCTAAATTTATAGTTGGATTGGACCTAAACAGAATACCATTGCAACCAACTGGAATTATTTTTGATGTTAAAGAAACAACAGACCCAGATGAATTAAGAGACTATTTAAGAGCTAAATATGGTGACTTAGGAGAGTTCTCATATTGATCAAAAGGTGAAGGTTTAACACCTGTATTTGACATTACAAATGTATCAGTAAATAAAGGTCGGGCAATATCTCTTTTAAGTCGTTACTACGGCATTCCATTGGAAAATGTTGTTGCTTTTGGTGATGGATTAAATGACGTTCCAATGTTTCACGTTGCAACAACTTCTGTTGCAATGAAAAACTCAAAAGAACCAGTTAAAAGACATGCGACAGTAAGACTTGAATACTCAAACGTTGATGGTGGGGTTGGCCACTACATTAATAAATTTTTAGACAATCCAGAACAAGAAATAGCCAAAAGTATTCAAAAACGTAAAGAAATGAAGACAGATACTTATGTAACTGCTGATTTAGACTAAGATGAAATTTATTGAATTTAATCAAGAATTAATTAATATTGACAACAAAAACATTGTTGGCATTGACGAGGTTGGGGTCGGAGATTACTTCGGCCCTCTTGTTGCATCCGCAGTTTTTGTTCCACTAGAAAATAAAAATACGCTTAAAGAGCTTGGGGTTACTGACTCAAAAAAGATTACCGATTCAAAGATTAGATTATTAGCCCCTGAAATAAAAAAATTAACAAAATATTCAACATATTGTTTAAAGCCAAGCACTTTTAACTCACTATCGCGTTTTAATAATGGAAACGAGTTAAAAATGTTTGCTCATTTAGGTGCTTTTACTAATCTTAAAATAGATGAAATTATTGATTTTGTTTTAATTGATAAATATAGCACTACTAATAGCATTGAAAAATACTATAAAAAACTAACAAATCCTGATTTTTTTGCAAAATTTAAACAGTTTGAAAGTGATGTTTTATTAGCAAATAAAGCCGAATCACTATCAATTGAAGTTGCCTGTGCATCAGTCTTAGCTAGAGAGCGTTTTTTGATTGAAATGGAAAATATGAATAAAAAGTTCAATGAAATTTTTCCGTTTGGTGCATCAAATAGTGTTAAGGAGTTTGCGGCTAATTTATTTAATCGTCGACATGATATTGAACCAAAAGATGTATGTAAATTAACTTTTAAAATGGATATAGAAAAATAATTTATAAAATAAATATGGAGAAAAAATGAGCAAAGGAATAATTTATTTAATGTCTACTGTTGTTTCGGGTGTTGTCAAAATCGGCAAAACTAGTAGCGATCAATTTGAAAATCGAATGCGCATTTTAGAGGGAAATGGATACGCAAACATTGTGGGTTTAAAAAGAGAATTTGCAATTGAAGTAGACAGTTATGATGAAAAAGAAAAGTTAATTCACAATATATTTAGCAAAAGTAGAATTGCAAACACTGAATTATTTGCTCTTGATATTGAAACAATAAAATTATTACTTTCTTCATTTGAAGGTAAAGAAATTTACCCTCAAAATAAAACTAAAGAAGAAGTTTTCAAAGATTCAACAGAAATAATTCATACTAAATGTATTCCTAATGGAGAGTATTTTTTGGAGCGCAATGTTAAAGGGTTTGGAAGAGTTGAAGGCCGTGCAAGGGTTCACGATGGAGTTTTCACGTTACTAAAAGGTAGTTATTGTGCAGATTACAATGATAAATATCCTTCACAACTAAGAAAAAACGCAAAATTTAAAAACAATTTTCTACAAGAGGATATTATATGTAAATCACCTAGTGCTGCAAGCTTGATTGTAGTTGGAAAAAGCACTAATGGCTGGGATTGATGAAAAAACACTGATGGTGAAAGTATTGACATATATAGAAAAAAAGAAATTTCTGATTAAAACCTTGTTTATTAGCAAGGTTTTTTTGTTTTAAATTTACTAATTGAATTTAAATATATTGTTATTGGTAAAATTAATGAATTAATATCTATTGTACAAATTGAACTTATTTTAAATTTATAGATCTAAATATAAGTTAAACTGTATATAAAATTTCAACTTAAATTATGTGACTGTTGTAAATAATAAAGCTAAGAAAAGATTTAATGTAAAAGTGGAATTTAATATACAATTACCAATCGCGAATTATTAATTTTTAATTAAAAGATATACCATAAATAAATAGACTTTATAAAATGCATGTTAATTTAGTTGAAACTTCGTTAATAATTTATATTTATTGAAAAATCCGGTCAAAAATCCAATAATAATTCTAAAAATATAATTGTAAAAGTCATTATGGAAATGTTGCCATTTGTAAAATAATTTTATTGCCGAAAATTACTATTTTATAAGTATAATACATAAACTTTATTTATTCGCTTTTGTGACTAAATTTAGTAAAGAAAGGAGTTATATGCAAAAGATTATTAATAAAATGAATAATCCAAAAAATAAAGTGGCATATGGATTTTTACTATGGTCATTTATTTCAATTGGTTATTTATTATTTGTTGCCAACTGAGGTTTTGTAGTTGGTTTAGCAGGTAATGGTATTGATGCGAATGGTGCTGCTGATGCAGGATTTTTAAGTTATTTTAAAATTGTTAAAAATGCAGCATTTGACTTAACAAACAATGCCGCCAACTGAGCAATTACATTAGGTAGAGGGATTGGCTCAGTGGCTGTTGCATTGTTATTGGCTAAATTTGCACACAAATATAGCACAATAATTGCTATTTCATTGACTTTGATCGGTATCCCAGCACAATTTATGCCAGCAGCGCCATACGGATATGTATTATTCTTAATACTAAGAACCTTTATGGCTATTGGTGGTACAATGCTAGTTATTTTAACTCAACCAGTTGTTTCAGCATTCTTTGGTAAAAAGCAAAAATCAATTGTTTCTCAATTTGGTATTTGATTCTACCCCTTAGGAACTATAATTTCTATATTACCTTTTGTTTTTGCGGGTAAATCATCAGTAGTTAGAGAAAATTGACAATTAATTTTTACAATTCTAGCCGCCTTAAATGTTATTCCATTGATTATAATTATCATTTTTGGTTCACATTTCGATAAAACCACAACAGAAAATCAACCAAAACAAGAAGGCTTTAAAATTTTAGGTAAATACCTAAAATCAAAAGCAACTTATGCATGAGTTCTATTATATGGTGCATGATTATGTGCAGTAGTTTTCCCAACAACTAGTGTTTCATTTAATATATTCCACGACTTAGCAAGCATTAAACGTAATACATTTGATCATGAAATTCGTATTTGATCAGTTTGCTTTTTAGCAGCTGTATTCATTGCGCCAATAACAATCGGTTTATGATCAAAAACTAACTTCAAAAGACGTTGATTCATTGGTTTAATACTATTTATTGGTATTATGCTATATGCATTGTCAGCCGTAACATTCATTTATGGTGTTGCTAAAAAGAATGTATTTGTAAGTGTTTTATTCTACATTTTTGGCTTTTTAAGTGGTTTATGTTTATGAGGTATTCAAGGTGTTATGCTGAATATGCCTCATGAATATAAAAATTCTGATCCTAAAACAATTGGCTGAATGTTTAGTTTAATTTGAGGTATGGGATATATATTCTTTACAGTCATTTTAATCGGAATTTCAATTATTCCTATCGCGGGAGCTAAACTAGGGGGCAACAACTACATTTATTCAACAATTACATTTATTGTTCTTATTGTAGTTTCACTTTCAGCCATTTTAGGTGCATTCTTACTTAAAGAACCAAGTGCACAAACAAATGAACAAACAAAGATGCAAACTAAATAAATATAACTAAATAGCGAAGCTTTCGCTATTTTTTTACTTTTTGAATTGCATTTACAATTGAATTGGTAAAATCTATATTTGCAGGCTTTAAACAAGTTTCTAAACTTATATTAGTCCTTATTCTGTATAATTCTACTATGATTAAATTATTACTTGCCGGAACACCCGAATTTTCAGTACCTATTTTTGAGGAATTAATCAATAATTTTAACGTTGTAGGGATAGTTTCTCAACCTGATCGCCCATCAATTAGAGGCAGAAAATCTGTTTTCACACCAACTAAAATATTGGCGCAAAAATACAATATTAATTGCTTTCAACCTGAAAAAATTGCCGACATCTATGATGAACTTTCTAAACTAGAATTTGACTACTTAGTTACTGCTGCTTTTGGCCAATATATACCTACAAAAATATTAAATTTAGCCAAAAAATTAAACCTAAATGTCCATGGTTCATTGCTTCCAAAATATAGAGGTGCCGCCCCTATTCAATACTCAATTTTAAATGGTGATTCTTTTACGGGAATTAGCCTTATGGAAATGGTCAAAGAAATGGATGCTGGAGATGTTTTTGCTACCGCAAAAATTGAAATTGATAAAAATGAGACATCGGGCTCACTTTTTGCGAAAATGAGTAATGTTGCAAAACAAAACATTGTTTCTTGAATCAAACAATTAGATAATAATGAACTTTCAAGGCAAATTCAAGATGCTTCGCAAGTAACATTTAGCCCTAAATTAGACAAAAATAATGGTCATATCACTAATGATATGACCTGTGAGCAAGCATTAAGAATAATTAAAGCTTATAACCCCAATCCATCAGCATTCGCTTTTATAAATGACAAACGAGTTAAAATTAACTTTGCCACAATAAAACAAGTGAAAAATGCGCCAAAAATTCAATTAATTGATGGTGATTTATATTTAATTGATTATCAATTTGATAGTAAAAAACGTGTAATTTTACAATAAAAAAACTGCCTAAGCAGCGGCGAATAAACATATGGTGCCGACAACAGGACTTGAACCTGCGACCCCATCCTTACCATGGATGTGCTCTACCGACTGAGCTATGACGGCGCGAAACAATTATAACATAAAAAATATATGTATTACGTTGTAAATTAGGCAAACAAAAAAAGTTAACAAGCGGGTGTTAACTTTTTTTGCAAATACTTATTAATTGTGCAGACACTTTAACTAATCAATATCTACATAAGTTGCAACATCAAAGTATTCTTTAACATATTTTTCATATTCTTTTATAATAAACTTTTTGTATTCCTCATAATTTGGATTATTTGTTAATCAATCATCGTACCAAACTAGTTCATTAAGCAAAATATTAAATGTTAGTTTTCCTTTTCCAAAATAATCTTGTTTTTTATAATACACTTTTTCTACATCAGAAGTTTTTGAATAACTTTTTCTTCTTCTTGTTATAAGACCTGAGTGTCCCGGCATAGTATATGTTAATCACGAATTAATGTTGTATTTATCATTAATTTCTGGATCAAATAATTTAGTATCTTCAACAAATTTATAGTGGTGTAATTTCAAATATTCAAAGAACGAAATCTTTGTTGTTATTGTTATTGTGTGTGTTAAATGATTAAAATTTTTATCAATATCTATTGTCTCTGGTTCTTTTAAAATAAATTTTTCTAATGGATCGTCTCCACTAGTAATCGAAGAACTAGATCTATTAAAGCGTATATTACGTAATTTACCTCTTTTCGCACCAAGATTCATATAATACAAATCAGGAATACCAAAACCAGTTTTCGATTTTGATTTATTTTGACGCCACACTTCGTAATCTTCAACAGTTAAATTCTTAGGATAATATGGGTATTTTTCTATTTTAACGCTTGAGTACACTGATTCTGCTGATAACAGAGTTTTGGCTTCAGCTATTGATAAATTTCTTTTTAATTTATTTTGCAGTAAAGAAAGCATGCCAGTTACTAATGGTGCCGCTTTACTTGTTCCACTAAAATCCGACAAGTAATCTATTTTTTCTTTAAATTCTTTAGTAAGAAACGGATTTTTGTAGTTGAAATCTTTATTTTCTTTTATAAGGCTTTCTCCATAGTTTGACACTAATGGGTTATGATCAGCTTTTACATCTGAAAATGATGAAAAATAAGTTGGTGTTCTGTTTACTTCTATTGCGGCAACATTTATGAAATTTTTATTTGCGGCCATATCGGTTCATTGATTAGCAACACTAATAAATTCATTTTTATCGGCTAAAATTTTATTAATCATATTTTCAAATGAATCTTCTGATGATACAGTTATAGATGTTTTGTTGTTAAAGTATGAATTGAGAAATTTGAATGCATTTTTATCATCCTTGAATATTGGATCTTCGTTAATAATTTTTTCAAATTTAGATAGATTATCTTTAAAATAAGTTCACTTCGAGCCTTCAATATTATTCCAATATTCTTCGAACTGTTTAATTAATTCAAATAAATTAGCGCTATTAAAATTTCCGCCCGACTTCACTATCTTAATATCATTCTTCAATGCATATTGACCAACTTCATCAAATGTTTTTTTAAATATGCCATCTACATCTTTTTTATAATCCTTGTTATTTAAATAATGATAAAAAGACATAAGCTTGCCAACAGTTAAAAACATGTAGGTATCTCACCTTCCTATTTCTTCTAAATTGTTCTCTTTGTTTATAGAAGGTAATTCATTAGGTATTGCAATTCCTACTGGGTTATAACCCCACCCCAAGCTTAAATTAATTAACTTAATTCCGTGATTTTCATGCAATTTTTTAATCTTTTCTAATATATCATTCCCATTTTCTTTAGCAGAACTTAAATCCTCGTAATATAAATAAGCATTTTTGTTAATTCCTGTATCAGTTCCAATGATAGATGTTACCGCGTAGCCATGGTTACCATATTTGGTTTTTTCAGTAACCTGGTTAATATTGATTTTTTTCTTATCCTTTAAGAATAAATAATTTGTTTCGAAACTTTTTGGTTCTACTATTCCAACTCTATTGTAAACCTCATTTTTTGAATCAGAATCTCTGCCATGAATGTTTAATTTGCGATAATAAAAATCATACATATTTTGTAAATATTCATAATCTTTATCTGGCAAATCTAATGGTGAACTAATTATAATGCCAGGGACACCATCCTTAGCAACAATATCATTATCCACTCTTACGTGTGCAGAAAGCACCATTATTGGTAATGTCATAACAGCTAATTTTAGTATTTTTTTCATTATTTACCCTCCGGAACTGCTCTTATTGGATAATATTCTCTCTTTGGAGTATCTCTGTATCACTCAATAAGTTCTTTATTTAAATGTTTTATTTGAATATTGTCAATATCAAAGAAGAAGCCTTTGACATCATTTGATTTAAACCGATCGAAAATAACTTGATAAACAGATTCAAATGTGTTTACTTTATGATATTTATTTTGCAAGTCATAACTATTAATCATCCAAAACTGGCTATTTACATCCTTAAAAAATTTATTTAAATTTAATATCTTTTTGTTTTTGGTGCTTGAATTTTTTAAAATAAATCAATCCCTGTATTTAAAAGAACGATAGCGAATGAATTTAGGCACTTTTGAAATTATTATATTTTGAGCATTTGAATCATTGCTTTTTATTGTATAGATAAAATAATTAAAATCTTTGTTGAATTCTTCCATATCGAATTGTAAATATTTATTTTCATTTTGATAGAGTTCAACATTATCAACCTTAAAAGTGTTGGGATTTGGATTTTCCCCTATATATATTGGTGCGCGGGAACTCAAAAGTTTCGAGCCAAATTTATAATTTAATTTTTTTACATTTACAAAAGCATTATAAGTGTCTTTTCAATTATTAAAACTTTGCTGTGAATTATCATGAGCTTTTAAAATATTTAAAATTTCTAGTGAAAAGTAATATTCCTCAGATAAATCTCTCTTTTTTGCTTTTAATTCTTTGTATTCTTGGTTAACTGGTGCGATTATGTCAAAATTCTGCATTTTCTTTACATTTGATGGCAATTCTTTTTCAAATGAATGCTTAGTTAAAAAAACAGCATTATTTTTTATGATTTGAATAT
This sequence comes from Mycoplasmopsis bovigenitalium, assembly GCF_002356075.1. Classification (NCBI taxonomy): domain Bacteria; kingdom Bacillati; phylum Mycoplasmatota; order Mycoplasmoidales; family Metamycoplasmataceae; genus Mycoplasmopsis; species Mycoplasmopsis bovigenitalium. Next base: position 507,795 of record NZ_AP017902.1, read on the forward strand.
ATTCTTTGTAGGTTGAAATTAAATATTGTAAATATTCAGTAAATTTTTCTTGGTTAATGTTAAGTTTTTTATTTTTAGGTTCGATTAAATCTTTAAAATAATAAGTTTGTTCAAGTATTATTGATGAAATATTTTCGCGAGTTTCTTTAATAAGGTTTAATTTATCCTCTTGAAAATGTCCTGTTTGATTACTTGAAACACTACGTTTGGCGACTTTAAATTCACCTAGTACATTCAAAAACTCATATAGTAATTTTTTATTTTCAGGTGAAAATAATGCTGTATTAGTTGGTAAAGATATATATCCATCTATTAATAGACGATTTAACACTTCATCTTTCTCGTATTGAGGCTCGTTTTGGTTGCATGAAACTGCAATTATTGGTGAAATTAGCGCAATGCTTGGAATTAACAATTTTCTTTTCATAAATACTTCCTAATAATTAAATTATACTTTCAAAATGTGTTAGAGTTAACTTTCGAGAAAATATGTAGCAAATTTTTTTTACTTTAAATAACCTTTTTTATATTTAATTTACTTAATGTGAAATTAATTTTATAAATTTGATTTCTTCAATCGTTTTAATATTGATTTTGGTCAAAAATTTTAATTATTTTTATGGGTTTTGCTTTGGTAATTATAGTGTTATGGTTGTATAATACACTTATGAAAAATAAAAGAGATTTAAGTCATTTAACCGAGTTACAATACAAGGTAACTCAAGAAGCTTATACAGAAAGACCATTTGACAATGAATACGATGAACACTTTGAAAAAGGTGTTTATGTTGACATTGTTGATGGTACACCACTATTTTTATCAACAGAAAAATTTGACTCAGGTTGCGGTTGACCAGCATTTAGTAAACCTATTGATGATAGTTTAATTATTGAAAAAGAAGACACATCACACAATATGTTGAGAACAGAGGTTAAAAGTTTAAATGCAGATTCTCATTTGGGACATGTGTTTCATGATGGGCCTAAATCAAAAGGGGGATTGAGATACTGTATTAATTCAGCTTCTTTAAAATTTATCCCTTATGATGAACTTGAACAAAATGGTTTAGGTAAATTCAAGGAAATATTAGACAACAATTAATTTGGATAAACACTAGCATTGCTTAGTTTTTTCCCGAGTTTCCCAGTTTCAAATAATAAAAATAACGAATAAGCCTTATTTATAGTGCTTTTCGTTATTTTTATGCTATTTTTTAATTACAATTTTTTTAATAAGATCATATTCGCTTCAAATATCTTTTATTGTTTTCGAATCTTCTCTTTGTCTTTTAATGATTTCTTTTGTTTTTGAGTTGATATCAACTCTTTCTCTTAGTTTGGATAATATATTAATAAGTTTTTGTTCAGATAAATGGTCAATTACACCATAATCCTCATAAAACTTGTTTATCTTATAAGTAATAAGTTTTAATAAAACAAGTGATATAAAACATAATATTGAGTGTGCTATTATGTGTTCGTCTAGTCTCACATAAACCGGTCTAATTTGTAAAAAACTTTTTAATGCTCTAAAATTTGTTTCAATTTTTCATTGGTTCGCGTACTTTTCAATGATTTTTTCAGCAGAAATATTTGAAATATTTGTTTCATAAACATAGATACCATCAAATTCAGAATCTTTTGTGACTTTTTCAAAGTCTAATTCAAATTTAAACTTAGATATTTGTTTAAAGAATTTGCATTTTTTTGTACCCAACATTTTTGTTGAATCAACATAACCGCTTTTGTCTTGTTTTTTACGGAAATTATCAATCAAAATTCCGCGATCTTCTCTATCTTTTTTTGCTCTTGTTTTTGAATAAGTTACAATTCTTCTTCTTAATTTACCATTAAATCTTGTATTTTTTCAATTAGATTCATATTCTGTTTCTTTGTATCTAAATTCAGAATCTCCAATGTATCCTTCGCGATCTAAAATCCAATTTTTAAAATTCTGACTACCAGATTTTGCTCTATATGAGATTATAAAATTGTGTCCTCTTTGTTCTAAAAAACGGATATTTGCATTTGTACTCATCCCTCTATCAGCAATAATTGTTATATTTTTTATGCCAAATTTAGTTTCAAGTTCTAATATAAATGGAATCATTGTTCTTGAATCCCCTGTATTTCCCTTGAAAACTTTCATGTAAATAGGAATACCATTTTTGTCGCACGCAAGACCAATCACAATCTGATCTTCTTTGAATTTGGCATCTTTAGAATACCCAGGAACCCTAAGTCCTTCGCGGCTAAAACTTTCAAAATACACTGTAGATGAATCAAAATAGATTTCATCTAATTTACTTTTTGTTTCCGATTCAACTAATTTATTTATTGAAAAAAGCAATTGGTCTTTGTTTTCGTGAACAATGTCTAAAAGTCTATAAAAGCTATTCTTAGAAGAAAAGATATTTGTTGAATATTCATCTGATTCATTAAATGAGTTGTATATACTTGTGGGATTAATAATTCTTTTCGCCACTAAGAAATTAAATATTTCATTCATATTTTTATGTCTTGTGGCTTTTAATTGTTTAAATATGTTGTGTTTTTCAATAAATTCACTTATTAATTCATTGCCAACGCAAATACTTGTATGTTGGATTTTTTCTTTTTCAATCGAGTGTAGAAGCGCATGTTTAACTTTATCTGGATTATCCTGTCTAGTGAAGTTTTTAAGTTTGTTTTTTATTATCTCGATTGCGTTTTCGTTAATTTCAAGTAGTTTTTCTACATTTCCTAAACTAAACCATCTTGTTGGATTTTTATTGAATCCGTTTGACCAGCCAACATATTTATATAAAACGCCCTTTTTATTTCCATGAACATTAAATAGCATCAAATCTTGTTTTTCCATATTCTTATTATATCATAAATGTAATTAAATGCAATTATAAAATTAAAAAATATGAAAAATTCCATACTATATATAGTATGGAGTGAAAAAAATAGTTAAATTAGATTAATTTATCGCTTAAAACTGGGAAACGCAGGAAATGGTTTAGGTAAATTCAAGGAAATATTAGACAACAATTAATTTGGATAAACACTAGCATTGCTTAGTTTTTTATTTATAAAATCACAAAAAAATGATTTAATAACCATGTATACTTGGCACATATACTATTGATATATAAATAATTTTGGTAAAAAAACGAATAGACTTGATTAATGCCTATTCGTTTAAATTATTATTTGTTTTTATTTTGTAAAGAGTTATCAGTCAGTGTTTTCATTGCTTTATCAGGGATTGTTTCACAGTAACCAAACATATTAACAATTCCTTTAAATGAATCTTTCGGGATAGCTAGATCATCTAATTGTTCGGGTATAATTGCTAAATTAATTTTCTCAATTTCTCCTGTTTTGATTTTATGAACAAAATCAGGGTCTGCTACAAATACTGAACTTAAGCCTACTAAATCACAATTCTCAAGAGCTTGTAGACATTTATCTGGGGTATTGATTCCGCCCGAAGAAATTATTGGCAATCTATTTTTAAAATGATCATAAACAACTTTATTTATTAATTGACCTTTAAATTTGCATTCAGAACGAACTTTATTTAGGTAAATATCGTGTCCTCAACTAGCAATTGCTAGGTAATCAATTTTTCCTTTTTCAATTGTTAAATCAATCAATTGGCAAAATTCTTCAATTGAATAACCTAATTCAGCTCCATAAGTTTCTTCAGGCGTAGCTCTAAAGCCAAAAATAAATCCTTCTGGAGCATGAATTTCAATTACATTTCTTATTGATTCGACGACTTCAATACATAAACGAGAACGATTTTCAAATGTATCAATTCCATATAAATCGTGTCTTTTATTGACGATTTTACTGAAAAATGTTTGAATAAGCAGTCTTTGAGCCATAGAGATTTCAACACCATCAAAACCTGCTTTAATTGCTCTTAACGTTGCATTTGCATAAGATTCAATACTTTCTTTGATTTGTTTATAAGTGAGTTCAAAAACTTCATGTTCAAATGGGAAATGATTTTTCTCATAACTTGGGCCATATAAATGGCCATATTTTTTTAGACTAGCTTGTGAAAATTTGCCGGCATGGCCAAGTTGCAAAATTGCAAGATTACCTTTAGCCTTCATAGCATTTGCCAAAACTTTTAGTGACTCAATATCATTGTCATCTTTAGCGCTATAACCATATTCAAAAAGTTGGCCAAATTCATCAATATATGCTGCGCCTGTAATTGCTATTGGCGCACTATTGGCCCTTCTTAATGCATAATTTGCTTCTTGTGAAGTCATTTTGCCATCAATAGTTGTTAATGAAAGAGTCATCGGAGACAAAACAAAGCGATTTGAAAGAGTGTGTTTGCCCAATTTGAAAGGTTCAAATAATGGTTTATATTTATTCATTATTCCTCGTCTAGAATTATTTTTGCAACTTCTTCAGGACTAACTTCTGTAAAGAAATAAGATTGCAAATCAGCATTTTTAAGTGCATTTAGCAAATCGTTATAAGTCATTTTTGTACCAATTAAATCTTTTTCAAGTGTCTCAATATTGTTTCGTGGGAAAAAGTCGCCACTTATTTTTATTTTTTCAATGCGTTGGTTGTTAATTGACAATGAAAAGTTGATTGTACCAATTGACAATCGCGCATCGCGATTGTATTCATAACGTGGGCTTTTTCCGTATGTTCAATCTCAATTTTTATATTTTTTCTCAATCAATTCATCAACTTGCAGTCAATCTTCTTCACTCATAACATAACGTTTTATTGAACTTAAATCGTCAGTGTTGAATAAACGTTTTATGATTAAATCTTTGAATTCAAAAATATCTAAATTTCTGTATGGTTCGTCAAAATATTCGCTCAATCCAGCAACTCTTTGACGCACTGATTTAATGCCTTGTGATTGAATTTTTTTTCGATTTGGATTCAAGACTTGTAACATGGCATCGTAGTCAATATTATAAAGAATTGAATTTCCGCCATAAATTACATTATTGATTAGCATCATGGCAGCACCTGAAACTTTGCGCCCATCTATAGTTAAGTCATTTTTGCCAGTTTGAGCAACATTTTTAGCGCCCAAATCTTTTAATATTTTGATAATTGGTTCATAAAACTTGGCAAAATTGCCAATAATACTTTCATTATCTTTATAAGGCATTAAATAACAAACATTAACTGAATTTGAGTCAATATAAATTGCGCCACCACCAGTGTCTCTGCGAACAACTTGTAAATTTTTCTCTTTCAAATAATTGAAGTTGATTTCAACTTCAGGGTTTTGGAAGTATCCAATTTGAATATGTGGGTCAGCAACCGTTGGAAAAACTATTGTTTCATCAACACGTAAATGATTTAAGGCTCATACTTGAATTGCTAATCAATATGCGCCATCTTTGACGTATTTTCCATTTCTAATTGGTTCTATCAATATCATTTTTAACCTCCAATAATGAAGCTATTGAGTCTTTAATATCGTTAGTTTCAACTATTGTTTTTGATCTAATTTGTTGTGGCAGACGGTAAACTCTATTATTCATTGCTAAATATTGAGCTTTTGGGATTTGTTCGGTCATTAATCAGAATGGATGCTTGATTAACATTGGTGTTGAATAACCAACACCAATTTCTCAAAACAAGATTTTTTTATCTTTATATTTTTCAATAAACGATTCATAACGAGCTTTTTCATCAAAAAATTGTTGATCTTCAACCATACCTTTTTCTTTAAGTCTTTTATTAACTTCCAGAAATGAATTGCACTTAGGACAACGTGGAATTAAGTCTAATGGAACTTTCATGTTTGATTGTTTTTCAATCATTTGATAAACTGCCGCATCATTAGAATAACGTTGGTTGTGACACATTTTTTCGCATTGTAATAAATTATATTTACCTTGAATATAAAATATTTTTTGTTCGTCAAATTCCGCTGCTTCTAAAGCATTATCTGAATTAGTAGTAATAATAAAATAATTTTTGTCTGCTAAATATTGTTTTAGATTTATGAAACTTTGACTAGGTTGTTGGTCAAAGTAATTAAGTTTCATAAATCTAGAATGAAATGCTCAATAATTTTGAATATCATCAAAATGATAGACGCTAGCTTGAAGCATATCTAAAAAGCCAAAAGCTTTTATAAAATCACTAAAGTTTTCCTGAAAACGCTTGCCAGTATAACCTATACCATCAGCAGCCGTCATTCCCGAACCAATTCCAAGTACTATAGCATCTGCTTGTGATATTAAATTGTTTAGTTTCTTTGCGTTAAATTCTTTATTCATAATTAAAAGTCTTCAAGATTAGCTAATATTTCTGGGTCAATATCGCTAATAATCATAATTCAGTTTTCTGAATCTTTATGTGAAGAAACTAAAGAAGGTTTTGCAAGTTCCGCATTGTTTCATTCAACAACTTTGGCGTCAAAAGGCATTTTTAATGTTAGTATAGCTTTTGACGCTTCAAAAGCCATGAATTCGTCATTTTCCTTAAGCATTGATTTATCGGTGTTTCTGAATTGAATATGTCCAACTGTACCAATGTCATCTTGCATTTCAGGTGTCATTCTTAAATAGTATTGGTCTTTGTTTTCTAATTTTTCAACAATTAAATACTTAACAATTTTTTTCATGTTTGTCTCCCAATTTGTAGTAATTTGCTACATTTTTTAAAGCAATTTTGCGGTCTTGCACATTAGTCATAGTTGGCATAATGATTAAGTGTTGAATTTTTAACTCTGTGCATAATTGATCAATTTTTTTAACATCAAACTTATTTTTGAGTGTAAAAATGTTTGAATAAAATCTTTCGAAAATTGATTTTTGCTCGGGCTTAAATGAATAATTTTTTAAATCATTGCCAGATGGAAAAATCTCAAATTCATTTCAATCATTTTGCCCCATTCTAAAGAGAGCTAAAGCTTTTCTATTGTCTTCAATAACTTGGTCATTTTTCCCAGCCACAACATTTACGCTTATACCTATATCCTGGGGCGTAATCCCTCATTTTTTTTGATATACATTAATATATGTTTGAATAACTGCTTTTGCATAGGTTTTTATTGGTTGTAAAAATCAACCATAAATAATTTTGAACTTATTTTCTGCAGCAAATATTGCACTTTGTTCACTAGTTATCAACATAACTGGATCTATTTTTTGTTCAATATGCGGGTTAACTTTAACATTAATGTTTTCTGAGTTATTGACAAAATTAATTGTTTTAATCATTTTTTGGTAAAAACTTGAATTTGATTCATCGCTTTTCAATAATTTTGTTATTTTTGGTGTCGAAGCGTTGCTTCCAAAACCAAAAATAAACCTATTTTCGTGCAACAAATTCAATGTGTTTATTTGCTCGGCGATAGAAAATGGTTGATAATGTTTTAACATTATTCCGCCGCAACCAATGTGAATTTTTTTAGTTTTATTTGCTAAATGATTTAGAAGAATAAGTGGATTAGTAATCACTAGTGCATTAACATCATGTTGTTCACTAATTCAGAATGAATAAAAACCCAAATCTTCTGCAAATTTACACAAATTTTCTAAATTTTTATAAGTTTTTTTGTATCCGTTTTTTTCAGTTAAAACACCATGCTCTAATACGCTTATCTTCATGATTGCAATTATATACAAATATGCATTGTTTATTTTGCCAATCAAGCTAATTTGCTTTATAAAAAATAAAAATTCCACAAAGTAAACTATTTGTAATTTGCATAATGATATTTTTGAAAGTTCAAGCTTGCATTAATTTGTGGATGGTATTAAAAAGATCAGTGAAATTAAAAATAAATAACATTTATTAAAATTTTTGTATCGCCGTCCACCACTACATTGAACTTTTCAATAATTTTTAATATTTTATTCCGAATTGAGCCTGAATATGGAAATTGCCATATGCGCTTTATATATTGATTTTGATATATAGTAGAATATAGATATAAGAGGTATAAATGATTAAAAATATTAATTTGATAAAAATCGGAACTATTATTGCAACATTGCCGCTTTTTTCGGCAAGTGTTGCTGTTACAAGTAATTCAAAATTTAGAAAAACAAATGTGTCTAGTAATATTGATCTAGATATTGATGATTACAACAAAATCATAAAAATTTATGAGCCTTACTACCGTAAGCTAGGGGTTATAAATAGAGATATTGGTAAGTATAATAAAACAGATAACGCGGATTTAAACAAAGTCGGAATAATTGAGCTTGAAGATTTAGATGTAAAATATCTCGTTTCAAAAGATGAAAAATTTAAAGTAGTAAAAGAGACAGACCAATTATCGAGTAAAAAATATGGTAATCATGCTTGGGCGGTGACTTCTATTATAGGCACTGATATTGGTGTCAATCCGGATGCGGAATTATATTTCACTTATTTAAACGGCAGGTCAAAGTTTAGTGTCATTAAAGAAATGCATGAAAAACACAATATAAAAATATTTAATTTAAGTTTAGGTTATAATGGCAAACCTAGTTTTTACACAAAACGACGTTTTGACTCAGTTTATGATTCAAAAACATCAAAGGAAAAAATTGCAGATGACCTAATATCGCGCGATATAAGTACCAATTTAATAACTTTAAAAGAATTAAAATCAGCAGTGACTTTAGCAAAGGCAATTTCCTATTATTTATTTTCAGTTAACAATAATTATTTTGATTTGTTTATATCTGATGAGGAAATGATTGATGATCATCAAAAAATAGACGCTTACGCTGCTAAAAATAATTTAAAAGTAATAATGTCAAGTGGTAATGAGTCTGACTTATATGATGAAAATTGGTTAACTTGAGATTTTGGTGTAATAAATAATTTAATAAACATAAACAATGATGATTTAAGCAATTTTTATGATTTAATGAAAAGATCTCTTAATGCAATATTTGAGTATTATTTTGACTTAGAAGATAAGACTATAAAAATAGATGACACAGAAACAAAGAATGCTATAAATAAATTAACTGAATACGTCGGTGATTTATGAACTCTTAAATTAATAATCGACTATAAAAATGGCAAAAGAAGCCACGAAGACAATAATAAAAATTATTTGGATTTTGATTTCTATAAATTTATTAAAAATAAAGATATATGAAAAACGGTTGTTCAATCACCTAACAAAATTCAAAATCAAAACTACAATGAGAATATTATTTTTGTCGGTTCGGTAGATATTGATAACACAATTACATCATTCAGTTCTTATTCCTATAAAGATAACAAATTAGCACCACTTGTTTCAGCATATGGTAATAGCAATAGACATGATTATCCAGTTATTATTAAAAATAATAAGCATACTCATGACCAAAATTCAATTAAAGACTTACTTTTTAACGATAATAATACACTTGGTGCCGCGAACAAAGAACTAAAAAATAAATTTAGATATTTATATAACTTTAGTGGCACTAGCAAGTCGGCCCCGCTCATCACTGGTTTATTATCTCTTCTTCAAAATAAATTAAATAGGGAAATCAGTCTTGCAGAAGCAAAGTTACTACTTAGTGCATCATCTACTTATGCTTCAAAAAAACCAGACCCTTTAATCACTACTGATTTAGAATATAAAGAAAAAACAGAATTTTTTAGAAAAAACCGAGCAAAAAATAAGTCTGGGTACGGAATTCCTAAGTTTTTTAAAATGCTTGATATAGCTCAAAAAAATAAGATCAAAAAAATCCAAGATTTTCGATCATATAAATACATTGAACAAACTGGCAATGATTTAATTTTAGAACAAATTGATATTCTTGATAAATTTAAACATTTCACAAACACCTTAGTTAAAATACATAAAAATAATTTCTATGATTTTGCTCTCAATCACGATTATTCAAACCTAAAAATTTTTCTACCTAATGCCATTAAATATGTATATGGTGAAAACCTAAACACAAACAATTGATTTAATAATGGAAATACATTTGAAGTTTATTCTAGCTTAGATATCATTAATGGTAATGCTCCTGAAAGAAAAATTTCAATTAGCAATGATCCATACTCTGAAATAGAGAGAGTTTATTTTAGCAATTATAAATATTCGCCGGCTGCAACAATTAACGTGAAATTAAAGTTCAATGATATGGAAAGTATTTTATTTGCTCTTAAAAAATATATAAAAGATAATAATCTCAAAGAATCATATTTACCTGAAACAAGATTTTGGACACACAAATATCATTACCATTATCAAAAAAATTGATACGTTGACACAGATTATTTAATTAAGAAGCTTTATATAGATTATTTAAATTCAAATACTGATTTTCTATGATATTACGAGGTAGTAAATGAATAAATTATATAAGTCACTATTACTATTATCAACTCTTTCACCAGTTTTAATTGCTTCATCATGTAACAAAAACATTGAAAAACCAATTGAAAATGAAAAAAATGATAAAGAAAATATATTTAAGGAAGTAAAAGACACAGACCCTATTTGAACAGCGTTTTCAATTGATTTAAATACCAGCCAAATTAACAATTTTTTTCCAAATGAGAAATTACATCCAATAAAAAACTATAAATTAATGACAGATGTTAAAGAAGTTTTGTTTGATTTTTTCAATACTATTACAGATAAAAATTACGTTTCTGATAACATCATAAAAAATGTAGAGCAGGAATATTTAGCTTTTCTTGGTATTTATAGCAATTTTCTTAATGAATCAAGAAACTATAGGTTAATAAAAAACTTCGAGACAAGTGATACAAATTCAAATTCAATTAGAAATATCGATAATTTCAACTTTTTGGAGGCATTAAACAAAAATTTATCAGAATCAGGTAACTTTGAATCAAAAAACACTACAGTTTTTAAATCAAGAATTGCAGAAAATATTATAGAAACTACTGAATTTAGTAATCTTTTTAATCAATGAATTGATTTTAATGTGAAAAATGAACATGTACCTATTAAATTCCCTCCTTTTGATATCGAACATACAGACCATAGAGGCAACAGTCACTCTCGTGACAATACTGTAGATAATAAAAAAGAGAAAACCAAAGGAACAATTAGGGATAAACATTACACAAATCATATTCCTGAGAAAATAGATTATAAAGCAGCTATTAAAACAAGAAATTATAAGCAGCTATTTAATAATTATCAATTATTTGCTATTAATGATGTACAAATTAAAGATAAAATTATGCCAGATGGGTCAGTGTCTAAAATTTTGACTTTTAAATACAATAAAGCCTATAAAGACGCATTTAAAAATAATGAAATAACGATTAAGGCTGAAAAATACAAAGAGTATTCAGATTATCGGGAAAATATAACTAATGGAAGAAACTATAAAATTACTATTTACCATCGCCCGAAATTAATGGACTTTAAAAAGTTTATTGAATGACAAAAAAATACATTATTTTATGCTAAAAGACCTAAACCTGAAACTGATTACTATTCTATATCTCTTGATGATTTGTTTAAGGCATATCATATAGACCCTAAATGGCATGGAAATATTATTCAAGTAAAATCATTAACGTACTGAAAGAATTTTCACAATTTTTTCTTTCCAAAAGAAATGGGATATTATGAAGAATTCGATAAACAAAGTAGATCGTTTTGAAATCCAAATGGAACCATTATTTGAGACTCTTATAAAACATTCTACGATATGCGCAAATCAAATTATCGAGATATGTGGACTATATTAGACCAACCATCTAGTTTTAACTTGGAAAAACTAGATCCAAATATTAGAATAGATGACGAAGCATTTCGTAAAATTTAATAATACTAGATAATAAAATTCATCAATAATAAGCGCGGATGCGCTTATTTTAGTTCTCTATTAGTTTCTACTTACGTATATATTTTTATACTTAAGTGGGAAAGTAGAATAAGAAAGGCAATAAAATAATCGTTTATTTTTCCCATTTTGTATATATAAAAATTACCAAAACGATTTATTTATATGCATATTGGTAAATTTCATTGTGGATATTAATTACAATTTTTGCATTATATTTTGCAAATTATTTATTTTGTAATACAACATTTCAACCATATTGGCCAATGAAAAATTTATTGATCGGTAAACACATATTTTGATATATAGCAAATTTTATACTTAAATGGGAAACTAACATACTTATACTAAAATAAAATTTATATTTTATATAGTTTTTTTATAGATTTGTTTCCCGGTTTCGAAATAACGAATTTACAAATTACTCTTATTTATAGCTGTTTACAAATTTTTTGGTACTAAAATTAATTACATTTTTTGAATAAATATTAATGTTTATCATAATTGAAATTTTTATACTTAAGTGGGAAAGGCGGGATAAAATTAAATAAAATATTTATATATAAAGTTTCCCACTTTTAAACAGTAAAAATCACTAATAATGCTTATTTATAGTAATTTTAGTTAATTTCCCATTACGTATTAATTACATTTTCAAATATAACAATTATAAATAATCTTGAAATTTAAAATAAGCTTTGGTTTAATGTGCATAGCTAAAAAGTTAAAATTTGTATTTCAATAAAACAAATTTATTTTCTACAACGGGGCATATTTTTATACTTAAGTGGGAAAGTAGAATAAAAAAGTAATAGAAAAATCGTTTATTTTTCCCAGTTTGTATATATAAAAATTACCAAAACGATTTATTTATATGCATATTGGTAAATTTCATTGTGAATCTTAATTACAATTTTAAAATTAATTTTCAAACTTTAGTTCGATTTTTTGTCTCACATTCAAGTATTTAACACTAATACAAATAACTAAATATGTTTGAATAGATAAAATTCTTTTAAAGATCTAAAATAATATTAATTTATATTTTTAGTTTTATATGCATACACAATATTAAATTTTTGCCCCTAAACGTAGTGCAAGCTATAAAAATGTATCGTGTTTTGCTTATTGAATTGGATTTTCAATAGATTCAACAAATTATTAAAAGTAAAAACTTCAAAATTGTCTATAATCTTCCCTATGAAAAATAAATCAAAATATAAATTACATAATAGCGTTCCAATTACAATGGGAATTATTGTTTTATTAATAACATTCTTATTTATTATTCTAAATGGCACTTACTTTTACAAAGAAAATGACTCAATATATAATAATGTACCTCAATTACAGGCGATTTTCAAGCAATTTACCACCGTATTTTATTTTACATATTTATCAAATATTTTTCTTGGAATAATGCTAATAGTTCTTGGGGTAAAAAGGCAATCAATGACTGTCAAAAGATTATTCTTTTTATCGGTAGCATTAATCACTGTAACATTTATTGTTTACTGAGCATTAATTTCTTACAAACAATCTACATGAGAAAAACCTTACTATGAAGCAATTAAATCAATATTAACGCATGCAATTCACCCAATTATTGGCTTTATTATTCTTGGATTGATCAGAAAAGAGGTTTCAATTTCAAGTAAAACAATTAAAACGGCAATAATTATCGTAATTAGTTATTTAATTTTTGCTTTTATTGTTTATTTATCGACATATTCGCGCTTTGTTGAATATCGTGGAGTTGTTATTTATTCATTTCTTGATTTTGCATATCCTTTATTTTATAAAGCTGGCAACCCTTTAATTGTATTGTTATTAAATGCAACAATTATTATTATTGCTTTTGCATTACCTATTGGCCTGGTTTATTTCTGAAAAGCGGTTTACAGAATTAAAAACATTTAAATTAAGAAAAACAATTAACAAAAATACCCTTTGCATAACATTGGTTATTTTTTTGTTTTCAATATATTTTTGTGTACATTAGTAAAATTTATAAATTCAATATAATTTTAAATTAATTAGTTAAATGCTGCAAATTATTGAAAAAGTATTGAAAAAGTTCAAGGCATTTATGCTTAATTGTTGCTTCTAGTAAATCATATTTGCATAGTTCAAATATTTTGTTTATAACGCAAGAAAGCGCTCAGAATACATTAATAATGCTATAATTTGGCATTTTACCTTAATATGTTATTATTTTAGTATTTTTATTGAGGTTTATTATGAACGAAAAACAAGCACGAGTATATGAATTATTAAAAGAATTTATCAATATTGCTGAGAAACACAACTTAAAATATATGATGATGTATGGATCATTGATTGGGATTAAAAGACACAATGGTTTTATTCCTTGAGATGACGATATAGACTTAGTTATACCGAAAGAAACTTTAGATTTTCTTATTGAACATTATCCATCTAAAGTATATACACCTGAAAATGGTAATAGTCCATTGTTGATTCCAAAGTTTACAAATGATAGCCCAGACAATGAAGATGCTGTTTTTATAGATCTTTTTCTTTCGATACCAACAACTTTGAAAAAAGTTAAAAAGTTTTTAAGTCTTAAAAACAAAATTAGATTTTTACATACTTTTACCCATCGTAAAATTTTTAAGCGTTTATGAGGAATGAATTTACTTAAATTTTTATGTATATGAACATGAATGTTTAAAAAACTTAAAATTAATAATGCATATGATGATTTATATGTTGAAAACGGCGATAAAGCGTTAGTTTTATACACACTTTTTAATAAAGAAACATATAAAAACACTTATTCGCGCCTTGATTATGATTCGTGTATGGAAGCCAAATTCCATGACTTAAATGTTAAAATTCCAAGCAATTGAGAAGAAATTCTTGTTCAAACATATGGTGAAAATTGAAAAACACCTATTAAATATAAAAATTGCGAGCATTTTGGTCTGTATGATTTACAAATGTTTATGTTTAAAAAGAAAAAATAAATTGAATATTTTGTTGTAACAACATATAAATACCTGTGCTTACCAATTTATATGTGATTTAGTACAAATTATTGTTTTTTCACTTGTTTTTTTATTGAAATTTTTCAATAAACTAACTAAAAGGATTTATATGAAGAATGTAATTATTCTAGCTGCTAGATTAGGGTTAAGATCAACCCCACTAACTTTAAGGTTTCAAAAGGCTTGTTAGAAATAAAAAATATGCGATTTTTTAAACCAGGACAAAAAAGTTAACACCGAGGTGTTGCTTTCTTTGTCTTGGTTTATTATTATGCTTAATATTTTGAATATGAAGCAAAATTTAAATAAATTTTATAACATATTATGTTAAATTGAGTCTCACCTTACATAGGAATATATAGAATAATTCTTTGATATAATTTTATATATTATTTATTGTGGAGTGTAAAAGATGTCTAAAAGTTCATTATTCAATAAGCTTGATCCAAATAATGACCAAAATGATACAAAAATGGGTGAGATTACTAGCTCTTTAGTGACAAATCAATTTGAGAAATATCATTTAGATCTTGCAAAAAGTGAAATTGTTTTTTACGCTAATGAAAGCACATATTCGTTAGAACAATTTTCTTATAATTTAGCCCAATCGTTTTGTAAAATCAATAGTATTAGTAAAAATGGCAATAATAAAATATTTTTAGCATCAGATGCAAAAATTAATTCACAAAATTGTTTTAATACTTTCGCAAATGTTTTAACCCAAAACAACTATAAGGTTATCTCAATAGAAAATTCACAATATACTCCATTACAAATTCAAAAATATTCAGCAATCAAAAATAACTGCGAAAATACAATATTGTTTAAAACACAAAACAATAAAATACACATTATATTCTATGATTCAGCTGGCTTCTTACTTGAAAACCAAAAAATACAACAAATAATAAATGAAATACCACATCCAAATTTTGAAAAACAAAATTATCAAGAAGCAATATCTAAAATTGAATATGTGGAATCTTACAAAGATTATCTAAATGAAATTGCTAATCTATACAAAAATTATGAATATTTAGGCAAAAAATCATTGAAATTTGGACTTGATTTTTCAAATTATTCTACCTCTAGTTTCTTTAAGCAAGGATTAGAAAAATTAAAATTAAATGTTTTTTATAAAACTAGAAAAAAAGACGCTAAATATTTTAATTTAGAAAATAAAAAATATTTAAAACCAATTTACTGAAAAGGCTTATTTAATGCTGTAAAAGCGAATTTTGTTATTAATGATGATTCCAGCGCAATTAATTTATGTATAAAACACAAGTCGTTGTTTAAATTTTTTAAACCCGATGAATTAGCCGCGATTTATTTACATTTTTTATTGAATGAAGATCAAAATATAACAAAAGAAGAATTAAGCAAGTTTGTTATTGCTAAAAATAACCATGTTGGAACTTTAACTAAAAAAATTGCTGAAATAAATGGGATTCAAACAATAGATTTCATTGATAAATCACTAATTTATAAAACGATTGAAAAAACAAATAAAAAACTTCTTTTTGCATTCACTTCAAACTATGAATTTTTATCGCATAATTCAATCACAAATGATTTTGATGCATACCAATTTTTATTTGAGATTTTAAGAATGATTAATTTTTATAGCACACAAAAGAATAAAAATTTATTTGAAATTCTTGAAGAAATTTATAAAACATATGGTCGCCATCAACTAACTACAAAATCTTATGATTTAAATGCCGAAAGCGCAGCTAGATTTATTGAAAGATTGAAGCAATCAAAGAAAATTGGCGATAAATACAAAATTGTCAGATTCCAAGAATTGACAAATTCAAACGATTTAGAAAACCTTTATCAATTATCATTTCAAAACAAGGAATCAACATATATCAAGTATGAGCAAAGTACTAATTTATTAAAAATATATTGCGAAACACTTGAAAACAAATCAGAAAATGACCAAGAATTAACAATGGTTGTGCGTAATCATGAGATTTTGAATGGGCTTATTGATTTAAAAGAAGATAATCAAGAAAGTAAAATTTCAAAAAAATCTGTTATTAAATTTGGGTTGTATTTTGCTGTTTTCGCGGCCATAATTTGCTTCTTATTTTATACAGTTTATAACATTGATGATGGAAGCGATAGCGGACCAATTGCAGTTGTTTCGGCTATTATTAAAAAACTTTACACTCGTTTTGATATAGCAGGCAGCACGCGACCCGAGAGTCAAGGGTATTTAGTCAGAAGTGCTTTTGCATTTATGTGTTTAAGTTTTCTAGCAACGTCAATTATTCATGCATGGGTATTTAAAAAATTAATAAAATTACAAGGTGGCTACGTTAAATGAAATGACGTATATACTGGGACAGTAATTGGTTTAATTGTTCAAACATTGACTCCTAAATCAATTGGGGGCGATTTAGCAACATATTGATTTCTTCGTAGAAGAGACGTTGCTAGACCTATAATGATGTCTTCTATTATTATTAATACTTGCATATGGCAATTGACTAATATTATTTCTACAATTATATTTGTACCTATGGGTATTGTTGCTTTTGAGAATTTCTTTAAATCAGATAATCCAGCAGTAAAATTTTTTATTCTTATGCTGGCTTTAGGCTTAATATTTGATACAGGTTTAGCAATTATTTCTTTAATTATGACTATTAGTATTAAAGTACAAAATTTCATAATTAAATTAGTGATGGCACTTATTGAATGATTTCCGTTTATAAACATTTATGATTCATTTGCAGTTAAAGCCAAATTTAAATATGAGTTTTTTAACATTCGACAGTGTATGAAAAAAATATTTAAAAATCCGTGAAATTTCATTGAATTAGTAATAATTAAAATGGTTCCAATATTTGTGTTGCCAAATGCCTTACTTGCTAAATCATTAGACATGGTAAAACCAGATATTAAATATGGCTATTACATAAATATGACAGTACAAGCAGCGATTACTAGAGTAGCGAACTCAGTATCACTTACTCCCGGTGGAACTGGAACTAGCGATGTTTTATATAAATCAATAGTTCACGGTTCATTGCAAGACACAATCTATGATGCTCAAAATATCGAATCAAATGCATCATTGATAACTGCTATGACTACATTGGGTTCAGTTTTAATGGCATCTACCATTTCTGCAATCTTACTAATGATAGTTTATATTGGTGAGCGAAGAGTTGATTTTTATAGAAAAAAAGCTAAAAATCATAGATTATTATCAAGCAATATCACAACCAAGAATGTAAAATTATCAACAAATTACTACAAAATTTCTCTTTCTCTTTTCTATATAGTTTTATTTATTTTAACAGTTGCTTTCATTTTTGCACATTAGTTCAAATAAATTGAAAATTGAGAATCATTTAGATAATATTAAATTCCATGCTTAAGGCGTGGAATTTTGTTTATTTTGCCACATTGTCTGCAAAATAATTCATTTTCAAGTTTCCCGGTTTCAAATAATAAAAATAACGAATAAGCCTTATTCATTGTGCTTTTCGTTATTTTTGTGTTATTTTTTAATTACAATTTTTGGTAAGAGCATATTTAATTAAAATGTCTTTTCTTTTTTCAATAAAAAAACGTGGCCCCAATTAAGCAAACACGTTTTTTTATTGAAAAAATTATTCATATTTACGCAAATTTATAAAAGAACTAATTCAGTGTCGCCGTCTGTGATATTAATTGAATTGTGTGCTTGTGCTCTTTTTATATTTAATTTTAGCAATCATTTAAAGAACTTTGAAGATTGATTCATTATCATATTATAATGCTCTTTATTAACATTAATACATCCATTAATTGAAGAAATCCCCGCAACATAACCTGGAAGGATTACTCTGGCGGCAAAAAGATATTCTTTGTCAAGTTTTTTTAATTCATTAAGTAAAACTTTTTCACCATTAAAACGTTTATCATCTCATGAGCTAGTCATTGTGTTATTTGGGCGTGAATATCAATAGGTCGCGCCTAATTTAGGGATTAATAAGTGTTTTTTAGATTTAGTAATAATTTTATAAAACATTGCGTAATCTTGATATGAAACTTTTTCAACTAGGTCATCAATTTGATAAAAGACTTCTGTTTTAAATACTGTTGAACAAGGAATTAAAACGGGATAAAAATCATCATTTAAATTTTTTAAAAACATTTTTGGGTGAATAACTACTGAAAAATTGCGTCTTCAAATTACTTGAGTTTTGTAAAATCCGATATCAAAATCTTCTTTATCTGCATAATAATTTAAGTATTTAATGAATTTTGGTGCTATTAAATCGTCAGCATCTAAAATTGACATATATTTAGTTTTAATCAATTTATTATTTTTTGCATAGTTTATAACTGACCCTCAATTGCCATTTGGTTTTTGAAATAATTCAATATTATTTGGGTATTCTTTTAGATATTTTTTTACCAATTCAACTGTATTATCAGTAGATCCGTCATCGATAACTAGAATATTGGCATATTTAAATCATTCTTTATTCTTGAACACAGAATTCAATGTTCTATCAATATATTTTTCCATGTTATATGTTGGGATTAAAATTGTACACAGTTTTGACTCGTTCATTTTTTCTCCTGATAAACACTTAGTTTATTACTTAAATTTATTTATTAATTTTATATAAATAATCAAATTTAACAAATAAATACCTGATGACGACCATTAAATGTACTTTTTGTATTTGCAAATATATGCGAATTAAACAAAAAAATTAGCAATTATGCTAATTACGTTTTTTAATTTGCTTTTTGATTAAATATTTGTGAATGCCAGCTCTTTTGTTTTTTGGTGCGACTTCATCAGCAATCCTTTTAAATCCAGCAGGAGAGTTGCCCATAGCAACCAATTTTCCAACATAACCTTTTAAGCAAGCATCGGTCATTGAATCACCAATGTGAATTGTATTTTGCAATTCAATTTGTTTTATTGATAAATATTGTTCAGTAGCTAAAGCTTTATTAGCTTTTTTATCTGTTATTTCAATTACATGGCCGCGGGTTGAAATGTATGCATTAATTTTATCCCCAAGAAATGCTTGTAATTTTTTCAATATTTTCTTTGTTTTAAAAATAGATAAAAAACCAAAAGAAAATTTATTGATATTTGCAAAATTGTTGATATCAAAATTTTGACTAATATCAATTGTTTTTATTCATTTACGTAAAAATTTGTTAGCTAATCATCAAACAAAATTATTGTTTAAAAACAAGTGATCACCGTTTTCATCATAGACCATAAAACTTATTTTATTTTTATTGGCAAATTCTATGATTTTTAAGACTGTTTCTAGTTCAATTTTCGTTGAAAAAACTAATTTATTATCAATGTATAATTCAGCACCTGAAGAACAAATTACATCATTTATTGCTAATTGATTCATGACTTGTTTTACTCTTAAATCTTGATAACTTCTTCCGGTTGATAAAACAACATTTGCAAAGTTTTTCATGATCAAAATTGCATACTGATTTTTTGGAGAAACTTTGTTAACTCCATTGGTATCAAATAGTGTCCCATCAAGGTCAATAAAATATGTTAATTTGTTCATTGCGTTAGTATTATATACTAAATATTTTCATTATTTAATAGCAATATTTATGGAAAATTCCATTTTAAAATTTAAAAAATTACTGATTTTTGTAATGAAAATTTTGTGTTTTTTTCAATAAAATACGCAAATTAAAATTCCATACTTAAAGATTTTTCTTAAACAAAATTCTCTTAAAATGAGTAATTTTAAATGTTTTTTATTGAAATAATTTCGCTTTTAAAAAATTAAAAATGCTTGTGTTTATTGATGATAATTTTGAAGAAAATTTACTTTTTAAATTGATTTTGCTAATGTAAAAGTCAAAAAAATATTGTATCGTGTTTTTTTGAAATTATTATAATATTAATAATTATTAAATGTATATTAATAATTAAATAAGGGACTAAATATGAAAAAAGTAAGTAATAAAGAAAATAAATTTGACAATATGTCAAAGACATCAACATTCTTTGCAATATTATTTGTTATTTTATTTTTAGCTATTTTAGCAGTGTCAATTGCCTATCTAGCTGACTTTATTAGATATAACGGTTCTACTGAAGATGGTTTGTTATGAACAGCTTCCCAAAGAGAACACGGGTTATTTAATTTTTGAAAAAAATAATTGTATAGGAGAAATATATGTCAAAAAAATCTAAATTAACAGCTGCGCTGCTAATTACGGGTATTCCGGCGGCCGCACTTGCTATTACATTACCATTTCTGCATTCAAAATCTGAGTTAAGTACAAAGGAAAAATTAGGTGTATTTAATAAACTTAAAGATTCAACTGATAAAGCTACTGATTTTTTAAACACGCACTCAAATATTAAATCTGACAATAGATTAGAAATTGAAAATGCAATTAAGTATGCAAAACAAGTTGGTAGTATTAAATTAAATTCAAACTCAAGAGATGCTAAATCTGTTGTTGAAAGTATGTTGGATGCAAAACATAAACTAAATTTACTTTTAGCAACTGTTTTACTAAAAGAAACTAATGAACAAAACGAAGCATTATTCAATGATGCAATTGCTAAATCAAAAGAGAATATTTTTGCCCACGATTTATTAGCTGATTTTAATGATAGTGTTCAAAATTTCAAAAACAAAACAATTGATAAAAACACATTTGTTGCTAAAGTTGTTGAACTAAACAATAAACAAAGAGAAATTACAAATAATGTTGAGCGCGACATTAATATTTTTAGATTCATAATCTTAAACAAAATTGATGACTTGAATATTGTGGCAAAAGCAAGCGCTTTAAACAAAGTTGTTGACTTTATTGAAACTAGATTATCTCGTTATTCATCACGTGATGCAATAAATGAATATCAAATTTTCTTTGAAAAAGCTTCAAATGAGCTATACAACATTGAGTCACAAAACAACACAGCAGAAGTTAAAGAAATTTATGGACAAATTGACCAAGCAATATTGAAAATTGGTGAATTACAAATTGAAAACCATGTTAGAGAACAACTTGTTGCTGAGTTAAGTGGATTAAAAAACTTTGTTCAAACCATTAAAGGTAACTTAAGTTTTAAAGTTATTAGCCCAAGTTCAGAAAGTGTTTCAGCAAAAAAAATCATCACAGATTACATATCAACATTCTTTGATAAAACTGCTCAATATTTTAAAAATCAACAAGAAGTTAAACAAGATTTACAAAATCTAATCAGCGAAAAAGAAAAATCAATAAATTCTCTTGACCCTCAATTTAGAATTGAACTACAAAACATCATTAATTCAACAAAATCAGCAATTTCATCAAACATTGAATCGACAAAAATTCATGAATTATATTCAAATTTCATTAGACAAACCTCACTAATTAGCGTTGCCCAAACATTACTTAAAGAAAATGTTAAAAGAATTAACGAAACAACCTTAGACCAAGATACTAAGGTTCATTTTGCTACCGAATTAAACAAACAACCATACTCAAATGCACTAGTTTATTTTGAAAAATCTAATGCAATAATGTCAGAAGTTGAATCACAAAACCTAATTAAACAATTTATTTTTGAAAAATTAGATAACCTTAAAACTCAATTCGAGTTTTCACACACTAATGCTCAAAACACTTCTCTAACTCAAGAACAAATTCAAAAAATACAACAAAGTATCGAAAAAATCAATAATTTAAAACAAAACAATGTCCCATTAGAAGAATTTGTTTCTGAATTCGAAAGACTTATTAATGAAGAACGTTTAATCAATAAATCAGAACTAAAACACATCACAAGCTCACTAGAAGAAGAATTCGCTAAAGAATCAATTAAACCTTCTGCTCAATTAATTAAAATTTGAGCTGACTTAAAACCAGTGTTAGTCGCTTACACTAGCGAATTTTCAACAGCAACTAGACAAGAGCTTAATGCACAAATTAAACCAAATAATAGTGATGTAACTAACGCAATTAAATTATTAGCTAATGCTAGATTAGCTAATATTGTTAACACAATTAATTCAAAAAATCAAGATTTAAACAAACTTATCAATGAAAAATTTACTGATAGTGAAATTTCTGCTGAAAAACAAGTTATTTTAGAAAAAGTAAAAGAGCTCGAGGCTGAATCTCAACTTATTTACAGTGATAAAAAACTTTCACACGAAGAAAAAATTGAAAAACTAAATAAAATCAGACAAACTCAAGAACAACTTGAAAAAGATCTTGATATTTTAGTGCAATCTGCTAAAACTAAACACTCAGCAATCAAAATTCTTGATGGCTATAAAGACAATGATAATGCCAAAATTTACTTTGCAGATGACATTAAAAAAATTAATGAATACAAAGAACTAATTGAAAAAGCGCTTAATAATCCGACTGATAAATCAATTGATTTGCATACTTTACAAAAGAACTTGAAAGATGCACTAGACCAACTTGTTGAAAATGTTGAATCAGTTGATGGTGCAAGTATTGCTAACAAAATTGAATCGCAAATTAAAGATACTTTTGCTGGACAACGTAAAGCAAACCAACAATTTACTCCGGTTGAAAGAACATTGCTTGTTGGCCTGAGTGATCTTAAAGACGAAGCAGATGCAAACAAAAAAATTACTAATGAAGTTGAAAAAGCAAATAAAAACAGAATTACTCAAAACAAAATGGATGTTTTACGTAGAGCAATTCCATCTTTAAGTGACTTTGAAACTGATTTAGAAGCTGCAAAACAAGAATTTGATCAAGCTAAAAAAGCTACTGCCGAGTTAAAAGAAGAAGTTCAAGAACTTAATGAAAAAAGTAAAGTTGAGTTTGCAAAAATTACTGATAAACTTGAAAATGAAAATGCAAAAATTACCCAAGAAATAAGCAAATTCGAAAAAACTCTTGCAGAATTATTTAAACCAGAAATTCATAACAAGTCATATATTGACAATATCAATAGCGAAATCGAATCATTAAGAAAACAAATGGCCACAAACGTTATTAAAGCTCAACTTGAAAAAGAAAGCTTAATAATGGCTCAAAGTGATCTTGATGCAAATGAATTTAAAGATGTTTTAACTAAACACCCTTATGATTTAGTTAAATCTGATTTTGAAGTGCTTCAAAAAGCAAAAACTGATGCAATTAAAGAAGCAGAAACCCTTGAACAACAAGCAAAAGAACTAAAAAACAAAAAGATACTCTAGACCAAAAAATTCAAGAATTATGAAAACAAAGAATCAATATAACTGATAAATCTCAATTACCAAAAAATGAAGAAGAGATTCATGAACTTGAAAAACAAATTGCAGAGATAAATAAACAATTACAACACAAATTAAGTGAAGCTAAAACTAGAGTTGAAACACAATCAACTAATTTTGACAAATTACAAGATTTAGCTAAAAAAGTTAATGAAGCCGCTAAAGCATTAAAAGGCATTGACGCACAAAAATACCCTGAATTAGCAAAAAACCTACAAGATATTATTGAAGCAAATAGATTAAGTGCTGCCGATGATGCGGGTAAAGTTAATGAAAAACTAAGAAAATTAGATGAAGCAATTGCAAAAATTGAATCATCTAAGAGTGCTAAAGATAGTTTAAATGAACTTCAAGAAGTAAAAGTTAATCAATATAAAAAAGATAATAACACTGCTCAAAGAAAGATTTTTGAAGAAGTTGATACAAAAATTCAAGAAGTTATTGATTCAGAATCAAAAGTTATTTCTAATTCAGCTTCTACATTAGCACAAATTAATACAGCAAAAGCTAAAATCGAAAGTGCTATTAGTAGATATAAACTTGCTAAAGATTTAATTAATAAAGAATTTGAAGCTGCTAAAAAAGATTTTGAGGATAAATCTAAAGAATTAATTGCTGTTGAAAAAGATGGTAATTTTGTTGGATATAAAGAAGGTAATGATGCGGAGGGTTCTGAAGTTCAAAAATTAAAAGCAGAATCTGACAGAATTATCAAACTTGATACAACAACTCCAAATGAAATTAAAGAGCTAAGAAATAAACTAGATTTAGCATTTAATAAAGATAAATTTGCTCACAAACAACAAGAAGTTCAAAAGAAAATTGATGAGCTTAAAAAGCAAGCTAATGATGCAAGCCTGTCTATTCAAGGTGATGATGGAAAAACTCCATTCGACAAACTATCTGAATTATTAAGTGTTCTTAAAACAGATGTTGATTCAAAAGATAACCCAACACAAACTTCAGACATTATCAAACAATATGAAAAACTAGGTTCACTTGAAAATCTTCTTGAAAAACAAGAGAAAATAATTAACAAAGCTAAATCTGACAATGTAACAGAAACTGTTAAGAAAAACTTGGTTGATATTCTTAAAGATTCAGCGCCTAAAACTGAAAATATTTCAGCTACACACCCAAGCAATATAGAAATAATCAATAAAACCCACGAAATTACTGAAAAATTCAACGATGCACAAGAATTTAGTGAATTATCTGAGTCTGCTAAAGCAAAAATTAAATCAGTAAAATCTGAAACGGAATCTCAACTATCAAAACCTGGTATTGACAAAAAAGCAAAAGAAGAAATACTAAAATTATTAGATGAGTATAATTCTAATCTTGAGAAAATTCAACCCGATAATGCTAATCCAAAACCAGCAAAAACAGAAGCATCAAAAATTGAAGAACAAGCTGATGCAATTAAAAATCAACTTGAAAATATTACTGATTTTGCAAAAATCGTTAAAAATGCAGATGATCTTGCAAAACCTGAAGCGTCTGGTTCAATTAGTGAAGTTTTAAAATCATTAAAGGCTGAACTTGCTAAAGAAGTTGAAAATGCACGTAAAAATTACACTAAATTCGACCAATATGAATCAATTAAAGAGAAAATTAAAAACTTAACCGCTTTAATTAATGAAGCTAATAAAGTTAATGATCAGTTTGGTGCTTTAGAAGATACATTAAAAGCAATTACTTACAAACCTGGTCTTGATGCACAAGATAAATCAAGTGAAAAACATAAACAATTCGAAGATTTTATTGCTAAATTAAAAGAATTTGCAAATGATGAAAATGTTAAAAAAGATATAAGCAGAATTCAGTTACTAAGTTCTGTTATTTCTGCAACAAAAACATTGCTTGAAACTCATAAGTCAATTCTTGAAAAATATGATTTAGCTGAGTTTAAATTCCAAAATGAAAAATATGGCTATGATTGAGATCAAAAAAATATTGGCGAATGTGTTTTATCAACTGTTCCAACAGTTCCTTCAACATTTGATCCTGTTACATTAACTGCCGAACTTAAAAAACTACAAGATACTGCGCTTGACAAAAAATCAAAAGCAGATGTTTTATATAACTCTCGCAAAAATGTTTTTGACAAAGCAAAATCTAATTTTGAAAAAGAATTAGAAATGATCAAAACCAAAAATAATGAATCAATCTTCGAAGAACTTAAAAAAGATCAATTAATTTTCTATAAAGACATTTTGACCAAAATCCAAAATGTACACGATTTCGAAAAACTTTCTGAAATTGATAACCATAGTGCAAACATAGACTTAGCACACTCTTTAACTGAAAAATTCATATCTTTAGCACAAATTGTTAAAGACTTAAAAGATAAAAAAGCAGAGGGTGAAAAAGTTGCTCAAAAAACTAATGAACTAACTACTGCAATTACAAAAACAGACCAAATTGTTGCTGATATAGAAAAAATAAATGAGCAAGAGTCATCGAAAAATGTTTACTTTGCTGATTTAAATGAGTTTAGCTTACAAAAACGCTTGGAAGATGCAAAAATTCATATTGCTAAATTAGAATTATTAATTAAACACGCTGAAGCAAAATCTAAACTCGATTCTTCAAATTTAGAGCAAGAAGCTAAAAAAATCCCAGCTGCTATATTGGCGCGTTTTGCCACTGCCATTGAACAATTAGATAGTTCTGCAGAGCAAAAAATTAAAGACATTGAGTCTATATATCTAGATGATGGTGTATTAGCATTCAATCAAGTATTTGAATCATCACAAAAACTTCAAGAGACTATTAAAAAAGCAAAAGAATTTGATGCTAAATCAAAAGAAGCGGAATACTACAATAAAGAATCTGCTTTAATGAAAAAACTTTATGATGAATTAGATGAAAAAATAAAAGAAGCAGAAAAATTATTAAATACAGAAGATATGTCAGGTGATGCAGATTTACGTTCAAAAAGATCCACTTTAATTGAAGGTATTGAAAATAATTCATATGGTGTAATTAGCAAACTTAAAGCTGAGAAAAAACGTGAAACCAATGCAATTATTAGAGAACTTAAAGATATTGATGAATATATTAAAAATAATTACGAATCTAATAGTCCAAAAATTGATACTTTTGATAATCTAGAAGTAAGACAAAAAGATAATGAACAATTTGCTGACCTTGCAACAATTAAATCAGTAACTGGATTAATTAACACTGCTAAAGAGAAAATTAAAGAGCAAAAACAAGCTATCTATAACTTTAATAAAAACCGTCTAACTGCTATGAATAGTTGATTTGATAAATATGTTAAATTACTTACAGCGCAAGATTTCAGTGTAAATTCATTACAAAAAATTACCGAAAACGACAGTACAAGTTTATTAAGTTACATAGGTATTTCTACTGAAATTAATACTTATAAAGCAGAAATTGAAAAAGTTAATCAATATCTAAATTCAAGTTCATTTAAAGAAGAATCATATATTCAAGATGCAAGAAATATGAATCTACACTTTAGAAATATTGAAGATAAATACAAAGAACTAAAAGAAAAATCATCAACTGCATTTAAACTAATTAAAGATAGTATTAGTAAATTTAATGATCAAGTTAAAAAAGATGCTGGTGAAAATAGTCTTTATAAATTAATTGAGAAAATATACAAAATAAATAAGGGTGTTAATGACATTAATTCTTCAACTCTACTAACAAGAATTAATGATGTAAACACAAAAACAACTGAATTATCTTCTGTTGCAAATGGTAATAGTGGTGCATCTGCAGTTAACTTTAACAATCAAAATTACAAAGATAATGAAACAAGTGTTGATCAAAGTGCAAAATCTGAGTTCACTACATATCACTCAACAATTGATAAATTACTAAAAGGCTTACAAAGTATTAATACATTAATTAAAGGTGATAATAATTCTCAAAATGATGAAGATAGTCTAAAAGGTATTTATACTACATTTATCAAAAATAGAACTATTACTAACTTCCTTAATATAGTTGCATCAGATCAATTTAGATCTGATGATGCAACACAAAATAAAGCTTTTTCTACTTTCATTAGTGCATATAAACCATTATATGATTCACTAAATCAATCAAGCAAAGTTGCTGCTGATAATGTTTTAAATAATGTTGCAAGTGATATTGAAACAAAACTTGAGGTTCTAAATGGTGTGTATAAACCGGCTGTGTCATTATTAGATTGATTTAATAAACAAGAAAACAAACAATTAGTATTTGATTATCTATTTGCAAACGATAATCAAAATATGAAAGATATTGTGCCATTGCACAATAAACTTTATGAAGATTTTGCTCAATTGGTGAATGATACTTCGAATAATGGTGCTTTAGAACTTGATATAACAAACAAACCTGAAATAATGGACTTATTCAAGAGATTTACATTTTTGAAAAATACAAATATGCCATTTAATCTAAATAATGTTAGTGTTTCTTTAACAAGAAATTCTACATCAGATAAATTCGCACCTGAATTTGTGCAAGCTGATACTTCGATTAAGAAAACTAAATTGAATTTCAAAATTCAATATAACCAAGCAAGTAATGATCCAAACTATAAAGATGTTAAATCATATGAATTGGAATTTAAAGATGTATGAGTTACTTTTAATACGCAAACTACCTTCATTGCTACTAAAGATCACGTTAATGTAAACTTGAAACGAGAAAAAGTTGGAAATAATACTTTTAATATTTTGGAAAGTACTGAAATATTTGATGCTTATAAAGCAGGTTGAAATAATAAAACATTTGCTTCAGGGTTTTTAAGTACTTTTGCCGCTGCCGCAGATTATAAAAAAGAGAAAAAATTAGAATTCTTTAGAGAAGACATTACTTTTAGCGCCGATGATGAGTGAAAAAATGCCTTAAATAGTAAAATTAAACAACCAGATGATTTATTTAGTTGAGACAATAAACAATTACTTCAACAAATAACAAATAACAATGATGAATTATCAAAAATGGATCTATCTACTAGTGCGCCAATAATGAAATACAAATTTAAATTAAAAGACGGTGTATTAACTTTCAACGGTAAAAAATACAAGGTGGCAACATTTGGTGGAAAGCAATTTATGTATTGGGCTCAAGCAGACACAGACATGGTTGTTAACGGTAATATTATTAAAATGTGAATTCCTTACTTTATTTATATTCCATTAGTTTCAGAAGACGAAAATCAATTTACTATTTTGCACTTAAATTATGAGGAAATATTAGATATTCCTTGAAATGCTAGTTCATATAAATACAAAATTAAAATGAAAGACCCTGTTTGGTCACTTGTTAAAATAAACAAAATAGTTGATAAAGTTAAAAAAGCAGCTGATGCTGAAGTCTCAAAAGTAACACAGCTTACAGGGAAACAATTAAACCATATAAAAGCTCATATATATGCTCAACAAATGGCTATTTATTATACAAATAAAGATTATTTGAATGAGAGAGATAAAGAAAAAGAGTGAAAAGTTAGACGCAGTGAAAATAGTGATGGCAAAGGACATCCAGATACCAATTTCTGAAACCAAGTTGATAAGTTTGGAATGTTTATTAGAATAAGAGAAGAAAATAAGGAGGTAGAATAATGACTAAAACCCCGGGTACAATAGCTGGATTTTTGGCTCTTACAAGTATTGCTAGTACAGCTGCTACGTTAGCAGTTGTTTCGTCATTCCAAAAAAGAAGCAAAAATCAAGTTATTAATAGATATCAAGATTTTAATGATTCATTTAAAAAATACTCTAACTCATTATTGCCGGATTCACCTGAAAATAATGTTATAAGAAAACAACTACAAAGTTTAGAGCATATTTTGTTTGCTCCTTCTACTTCTTATTTAGAAAAATGAAAAACACTTAATCAAATTGGTAACATACAAAAAGACGTTATCTTTAATTGAGCTAATGCTTTAATTGCTAACGATGGGTTAAGCATAAGTGAAGTTAAGAAATTAAAAGAACTATTAGAACCTCAGGCAAAACGTTTACAAGAAAAAGACCTTGCTTCTCAATTTAGCCATAATAAAATTTCTGACCTTAAATTAGCACTTGGCAACTTCTTAGATATTCCAAAACAAAAACAACAAGAATTTATTAAGTCATATAAAGAATTTTTTGAACAAAAAATCGCTGCTCAATATAAACTTGTTGAAAAATACTTAATGCAAGCAAATAATTCTCTAGATGACAATATCAAGCAAGCATGAGAATTAATGCCAACAAAAGCATTAAGAAATAGTTTTGATTCTAATGCTCATCAAATTGAATTAATGCTTTTTGAGCCTTCATTTAGAATTAATGATATTGCAAGAACAAAAGAATTCATTGAAGGAGTTATTAATGATGCTAAATCAGTAGATAACTCACAAATACTTGCTAAATTTAAAGCAGTTTCGCATGAAATGAATGAAATTGTTAATGCTGATGTTCAAAACGTTGTTAACACAATTGCTAATGAATTATTGAATAACATCAGTGCAGATTCAATTTATGTTAATGATTTAAAAGAATTTAAAAAATCAATTGACTTAGAGCAACCAGTTAGTTACAATCGAAATGTATTTGACAATCTAATTAAATTTACATTGGATAACCAAATTGTTGCAAACCAAGAATTTGACAGAATCCTTGCAAAACATGAAATTCAAGTTTACAACAAATTATCTGAATACTATTTAACAATTAGTGCTTATAAATTAGATGTTTCACAAACAGTTGAAGATTTTGATAATGTTTTAGCTAACCTTAAAACATTTAAGAAAATGTTGCAAGATAGAACTAAAACTAATGCTGATATTATTAATGAATTCAAATCATTTGTTGATTCACAAAAAGAGTTTAATTTTGCTCAAAATATATTCAACAAAATTAAAAATAATAAAGATTTTAATGCAATAGTTAATGCAAATGAACCTGATAAATTAAATAAATCAACACTAATTGCTAACATAATTAAATTTAGAAATGAAATTAACACACTTAAAACAGCGGATAAAAACGCACAAAACTTAATAAATGAAGCACAAAAAGCTCACAAAGTTACAAAATTAATTTCATTACCTGAAGAAAAACAATTTGAAGACCAAATTCACGAAATATTTAATGATTCAAAAGACGTAAGTCAACTTGTTGAAAAATTAAAAGGCAAACAAAATGCTCTTGAATCAATTATTGGTGCAAGAATTGAACTTAAAGATACAATTAATGAACTAGAACACGAAATTCTAGAATTAAATGATTACAACAAGCAAATTTTAGAGCGTTATTTAAGCAAAAATGCTCAACAACTTGCGACTGATTTATTAAATGAAGTTTCAATATTTAGTAGCAAAGATAAATTCGAAATCAAAAACATTGTCGAAAACAAACATTTATTCAATGAAAAACTACGTGTAATTGAAAAACAAGTTCTAGAACACTTAGAAAAAACTACAAATTCAGAATTAGAAAAATTAAATATTGCCCACAATATTGAGTTTTTATCATTGCCGCAAAATGTTCGTGATGAACTACAAAATAAATATATAAATATTGAAGCACTAAGTAAAATCGTTAATGATTTAAACAAAGAAACTAACTCAATAACTTCAATAAAATTCAACCCAATTACTTCAAAAGAGTTAATTGAACAAATTAAGAAATATAAATTTGTAGTTAATGTATTAAGTGCTGCTCAAAAACACAATGAATCAATTTTATCTCTTGCTAAATCAAAACAATATGCAGAAACTGCATTCAATCCAACTAATGAGCAACCACCAAAATACAGTGAAAATGCACGTTCACATTTAAATAAAATTACTCAAAGTCAAAATGAATTGACAAATAATGCTCAAAATATCAATAATTTATTGAATTTAGCACTAAATCCTAGTTCTATTTCTGACGCTGATAAAGAAAAAATAGCCAACTCACAATCATTAAATAGTGACGAAAGCTTAAATATTTTCAACAAAGCAAATGAACTTGTTAAAGGTAACCAAAAAATCACTCAAGCTATTGCTAGTGCCGATTCTTCAATTAATAATTTAGATAAATTATTGAAAGATGTTGCAAATGAATATGGCAATTTAAAAAACTTTGAACTAGAAACTGCAGAATTTGAAAAAATAAAACAAGCAATTAAAGATGAATTAGCTGGCAATGCTGACCCTGAAAAAATAGCTCAACTTACTCAAAATGCAAATGATATTTTAAAAACTGTTGCTGAGAAAAGAAAAGAAGGTTCGCTAAACCTTAAAATTAAAAACATTGAGCAAAAACTTGATGAATTATTCAAAAATTCTGGCGAAAATAAAACAAATGGTGAAATTCAATTACGAAGCCGTTTAGATAAACTTAAAAAAGAAGCGCAAAACCCTAAATTAACTAAAGATAGAAAGCTAATTTTAACTGACCAAGCCGCAGGGCTTGACTCATTGATTGAAAAAGTTATTGAAGTTGACCAAAAAATTGCAAGCTTTAAAGATAAATCTGCTGAGTTATCAAAAGACCCTGATATTAGAAAAAGAGTTCCAGATTCAATTAGCGAAACAACTAAAACACTTGATTCATTGACTGCGCTTGTTAACGATATTGCAATTTCAGAAGAACTGCCAACTGCTGCTGAATTACATAACAAATTAAAAGAATTAGAACAAAGAGACCAACATCTTGAAATTTCATTCAATAAAGATAAACTTGAAGCAATTTCGGATAGATTAACTCCTAAAAAATTCTCCATCAATGATGACGCAGCTGATGGAACAAAAGCTAAATTCAATAAAGCTATTGAAAATATTCAAGAATTTGTAAACAAAAAACTTGATTCTGAATCATTAAATGATTTAGTTGAAGCAAAAAACTTAGTTCTAAAAGAAAATGAATTAATTGATGCTTTAACAAAAGCAATCAATGAAAAAGAACAAATCGAAAAAGATAGTTCATTAGACAAAAAAGTAAGTGGCGAAAATGTTGCTGCACTTGATAAAGTTATTGCCGAAAATATGCCAAATCTTACAGTTGACCCAATTGATACAACTGAGTTAATTGCAAGTAAAATTGCTAAAGTCAACAAAGCTGTTGCGGAAGCAAAAGAAAAACACGAATTGTCGAAAATCATTGAAAATGAATTGAAAAAGGTTCTTTCAGATAATGAAACAACAAACAAAGCTCTTGAATCAGTTAAAAATGAACTTGATGCAGCAATTCAGAAAAATGAGTCAATAGTTAAAGCTGCTCCTGGCACTTATTCTGCTGAACAAATTCAAGCAGCGCAAGAAGAACTTAAACAAACCATTGAAAAATTAAAAGAGAAAAAACAAAAATTAATCAATGAATATAATGAAGTTAAAAATCAAACCGATGAAATTCTAGCTGACTTAGAAACTAAAGTAGCAACCGCTAAACAACAAAACGCAGAAGACAAGTTTGATAACTTTGAAAAAGCTAAACAAGAATATCAAAATGAACTTAAAGATGCTGCAAACTCAACTATTGAATCTCTAAAAGCAAAACAACAAGCTTTAAAAGATGCATACCATAAAGATTTAGCTTCAAATGCTGCCGCTAAATATAAAAAATATGTTGAGAACGAAATCACATCTCAAGAATCAACAAATTCTAACTATAAACCAATCAAAGATTTAGCAAACGAATTTAAATCGCAAATAGAAGAACGTTTAAAAACTCCTTTCGATTCAAAAGAAACAAGAGAATTCATTGAACTTACTCAATCAATGAAAAACTACAATGATCTTCAAAAGGATATTGCAGATTTCATTAAAAAACTAAAAGATGCACATCAAAATACTCCAAATGATGTAGAAGCGCAAAAAGCAGTTCAAGAAGCAACTAAATTATTTGAACAACAATACATGCCAATTAAACCATTTAATAAGGCTGATATTGATAATAAGAGAAAAACTCTACTAGAAGAATTTAGAAAAGTTGAAGCTAAAGAAGCTAAAAGAACTGAAAATAAAATTTTAGCAAACGAACTTTTTGATGGTTTTGACAACTTTAGAGCTCAGCCTGAATTAATGGATGGTCAAAACAAAGCTCGTGTCGACGCTGACAAAGCACTTGAAGAAACCTTAGGCAAAAAAGTTGCTCTTGGCGACTCAATTGACCCTCAATTAACAAAAGTTATTAAAGATAATCTTGATGCTGTAAAAGAGAAAAACAAAACAGCAGCGACAATTGAAGAAGCTACTAAAATTGGTGAAAAACTTGAGGCAATTAACAAAATTAAACCATATATTAATGCTTTAGCGCTTGAAGTTGGTTCTGCACTAAAAATTATTAATAACAATAAATCTGACCAAGACCCACTAATTCGTTCATTTATTGATAAAGAATTGGAAGGTTTAGTTGTTAAAGCTCGTGAGCTTTACATAAAAGCTGATGACGGCGAAAATGTTGATGCAATCGCTTCAAAAACAAAAGAAGAAATTAAACAACAAATTGCTCGCATTGAAAAAGCGAAAGAAAATGTTCAAAAAGCTAAAGATATTAAACAAACTTTAGTTGAAGCAAAACAAATTAATGCTGATATTAATTATCACTCTGTAAGTGGCGTTTCTGGTGAAGCGAACAAAGATAAAGTTGACAAATGACTAGATTCAATAGCTTCGTCAGCCATTTTCGGTGTCGATAATGCTACAAATACTGAACAATCACTTGATAATGCCAAAAAACGTATTGATGCAGCTAAAAAATTAGTTGAAAAACTAAAAGAAGTATCTAATGAAGTTACTAAATGAAAATCTGAGCGTAATTTAAATTCAACCTTATTAGCATTAACTGAAAAAGACGAAGAATTATTAACAAATGCAATGTGAACATTTGTTCCTACAACAAATGATGCTTCAGATGCGCAAGCAATATTGCAAAAAGTATCTGATTTAGAAGCTAAATTTAAAGGTATTGCACAAATTAGAAACAAAAGAGTTGAAACCCTAAACAAAATTGATGGAATCAATAAAACCCCTGAATATAAATCGCTTGAACAAAACCCTACATTATTAAATATAGTAAATAGTAGAATTAGAAATCTACAAAGAAACGTTGAACAAGCTACCGAGATTGCTAAAATCAATGAAGTGGGCTCAGAAGTAGATTCATTAATTTCTCTTTTACCAAAAGAAATTGAATTAGCAGAAAAAATCAAACAAGCAAAAGAATATGCTAACCAACTTACACCACTTAATGAAAATATTACAACTAAGAAAAATGAGTTTGTTGCTGAAATTGCACAAGCTAATAATCAATTAAGCAAACCAACTCCAAAATCAAGTGAATTAGAAACTAGAAAATCAGATATTGATAAAGAAATTGCAAAATTAGACTTGCACAAAGCTCGTTTAGATGTTCTAAAACAATGAACTGAATTAAAACAACAAATTGATAATAATGCTACTATTCAGTTAAAAGAAAAAGAAGCATTAAATGCTAAAATGGAAAGTTTTGCTAATGAGCTTAATAGCGTTGAAATCAATGACCAAACTACTGCACAACAATTCAACACAATTGCCGATAAATGATTAAAAGGTGAAAGCGAAAATTCAATTCCTTATTTATTAAACTTGGCGCAAACATTACAAAATGAATTGAATAAGGCAAAAACTGTGAGACTAACTTCTTCGCCAGCAGATGGTAAAATTGTTACTTCTGATGAGATTTCTAAAGCATATGAACTTCTTGCAAAAGATATTTCTGAAGCTGAAGCGCTAATTCAAAATGCTTCAAACGCAACAATTCAAAAACGCAAAGAATTAATTCAAAACTTTGAAACTCATGGTACTCAAATCATTAATGCTAAAAAACAAGCAATGAATGATTTGAAAATTAAAGCAAACGAACTTTACGGATTGATTCCTACTGATTCGCAAACTAATTATTCAGACTTTAAAAAGGCATCGATTGATGCTCTAAATGAACACGTTTTACCAATTTTAGAACACAAAAAAGAGATTATTGAAAACATTGATAAATTAATAGTTGCTGCAAGAGATAAACACCTTGAAACTATTAAAAAAGTTCATGAAAAACAATCTGACAAATTAGACAAAATACTAAATGAATTAAATGATTTTGCCTTAAATATTGTTAAAGCTAATATTTGAACAACAAAATCAATTCAAGATTTCGAGGCTATAAATTCAGTAATTAAAGAAATTGAAGAATTCAAAAAATCTCACACTTACTTTGAAGATGATTTTTCAAAATTCGCAGACGTTATTCGCGATGAAAATTATTCAAATAAATACTTAACACCAGCTCAAGCACTTGAAGCAAAAGCAACAAAAGCAAGAAATACATTTATTGCTTCAATTTCAAATGATATTAAATCAGTATTAGACACAAACAGTGGAACAGTTACAGCAACTCTAAAAGCAATTAAAGATGTTGTTGAAAAACAAGCAAGTGGTTCTTCGAACTCAAATAACCTATTTGATAAACTACAGTTCTCAGAACTTAAAGGTATTTTTGAAGCACTTCAAACATCAAATACTGAAACCAACAAAATACTAGAGTCACTAGAACAAAACGAAAGTAAAAAGTCAGTAAAAGTTTCTGAAAATATCAATAAAGTTTACAAACACATTGTTGATTTTGATAGCTTTATTATTAAATTAAAAGACAACATCAATACATTACTTGAAGAACGTAAAGATATTAGCGAAATACTAAATAATGTTTTAGCAAATCCTAATGGCAATGATAAAAATGGTATTGCTGCTAAATATCAAGAGAAATATAATTCAGCAAAAAGTCTATATGATAGATTGCAAAAATCCAAACCAAATGGATTTGTAGCTGAGCGCTTTATGAATAGTGATAAAGCTCACACCACAGAATTATTAACTAATATTGATACTTTCTTTGATTATGTAAATCAAGAAGAATTCAATAAATTCTTTAAAGATTTTGCGGGTACAGTTCCGCCAAAACCACATGATAAATACACACTAGAAGACTTCAAAAAAGAAATTGATGAAATTGCTAAAACAGCAAATGGTGAAGACAAAATTGATGTTACAAATAATGTTAAGTTACTACCATTATTTGAACAATTTGGTAATACACAAATTGACTTAGCAAATAAATTTAACCCTGTTTATGTACGTGTTTATATTGTGAAAGATTCAACAAGTAGTTTTTATTCATTAAGTAGCTCAAATGAATCTCAAAAAACAATTAAGCTTAAATTGCGTTATGAATATAAACCTAATAACTTATTAAAATTCACTAACTATCAAGGATTTACTAAAGAAATAGATAGAGATATAGCATTTTCTACTGACAAAATGATTGGTTTACCAAAAAAATCAAGAGATATTTTTTACAAAAATTATGATGCAGGTCAATTTGGAGTGAATTCTAAACAAGTTATTGCTAATACTGATAGATTAGGTTGAAGCGTAAGCTCTAAAGAAGAAGCTGTTAAAAAACTGTTTGAAAAAATCAAAAAAGCAGCAGGTTTTGACGGCGCTCAAGAAGTTATTCTTGATACAGTAAATAATAAATTGTATAGAGTGAATAATAATAACATCACTGAGCATGAGTTAACCAATAAAATTAATCTTAAATTCATTCTTCCTGAATCATTTATTTATCAACAATCTACTCAAGTTAAAGGTGATACAAGTAAACAATTTATTAGATTAAGATTTGAAAATAACAATCGATTGGTTGTAGAGGTTGCATCTCCAGCTCAACTTGTGGTTGGTGCTCTAAACTATAATACTAATGGTGATACTATTGAATTAGTGAATGGTGCTCCTAAACCAGAATACACAATGCCTTCTGCATTATTAACTACTTTAAAATTTGAATTTAATTGAGATCAAAGCAAAAAAGACATTGAAATGCATATTGCAAAATATGAAACATACCATGTAACAAAACACAAAAAATTAACCGACAGTAGTGTTAATGCAGTTATCACATATGAATCTCCACAAGGAAATGGAGGTAATAAATTCACTGCCACTGTATGAACAGCAGATGATTTTGCAAAATGGTTAATTAAAAATAATTCAGACTGAAAATCGCCTGAAGGTAACAAGGATGAATCTCCTTTAAAATACAGTGTTACAACAAATTCAGCTCGTAGTAACAGTCATACAGGAAAAGCAGTTGATGAGAAATTCATAATCAAAAATGCCCGTTATATGGAAGCATATATTTGACAAGGTGATAATAATAATCAAATGTCAAAAAATGGTGCAGAATTAATGTATCTTTACACCTCGGGTATTGAAGCATTTGAATTTGAAGATATCAAAGAATAATTAATAGTAAAAAATCTCAAGGCAGCTTGAGATTTTTTATGCGCTAATACCCTATAGGCAATCAATTGTATGTATAACCTATGAATACTATGTTTAAGTAAGATTTCTAACTAATTATTCAATGATTTAATATTCTTATAACTTAATCTATGTTCAGGACAAGTCCAATATTTGACAATTGCATCTTGATGCAATTGAGTGCAATAACCTTTATGTTTTGCAAATTGATATTGCGGATATAGTTTATCGATTTTGAGCATATATTCATCTCTTGCTACTTTAGCTAATATTGAGGCAGCGGCAACATTTAATGATTGAGAATCACCTTTAATTAAATTTAGTTGTTTGATATTTGTGCTAGTAACTGGTTCAAAGTCAGTGATTATTAAGTCAATATTGTTCATACTTTCAACAATTTTATTCATTAAGTTGCGTGTAGCTTGCTTTGGGTTAAATTTGTCAACATATTTTGCATTAGCAAATTCAATTTTGTATTCAATAGCATTATCAATTATTATTTGATAAGCTTTTTTTCTTTTTGCTTCTGTAAGCTTTTTAGAATCATTTATTAAATCACTTTTAAAGTTTTTAGGTAAAACTACTCCAGCAACAACAAGCGGTCCAGCGCAGCAACCGCGACCTGCTTCATCAATGCCTAAGATCTTGTTATATTGTGTAAGTGTATCTTCGATATTTAATTTGAACATATTTTCCTTATAAAAAATTGTGGATGACCACAATTATTTTGATTTTTCAGTTATATCAACAATTAAGTTTGCTAATTCTTCTTTTGACATTTTGTCATAGCCGCTAATTGAAAGATGTTGTGCAATTTTAAATAATTGGTTGTTTGGTAAATTTAATAATTTATCAACATTAGCTTTGCGAGCTTCATTTTTTGTGTCAATTATTTGGGCTTTTTCTTCATTTGTATTTGTTGAGTTTTCTTCTTTAGGCTGAATATTCATTCCCATCATATTGAACATATTTGACATTTCTGTGTTGTTGCTTAATAGTTGGTTTAGTTCGGTCATTTTTTTAGCATTCACAAAAATTGAATATATTGTACGTGTTGGTCGAATTACAGCTCAATATGAAACAAAAAATGAAAGATTTATAACAATATTTAATACTAAGGTTGTAATATCCATTGCTGAAAGCTCTGTGTTTGATTTATTTAATCTAGATGATAAGGTAAAAACTAATTCAATAGCACAAATAAATGCCATAAACCCATAAAACATCATCGAGCCGCCACTAAGATTTGCAAATGATTTATGTTTATAACTTTTTGTGACACCTAAATAAAATGTTACTGATACATAAGTATGAAGACCAATTATTAAAAGAGAAAATGGAATTCAACTAATAAGAGCCCTACTATCAGGTTTTTTAAGATAAGAATACAATTCAATACCTTTTTGAGCCAATATTAAGCAAAGTAATAGAGCTATAACTGAACATGAACCAATGATAAAGTTTCTAAACTTCGATTTTTCATAACCTCAAAGTTTACTTTCGTCATGTATTTTAAAAAAATCATTTAATTTCATTAATTCTCCTAATCCTTAATAAGTTGAAAATCAAAGTCAGCTACATTAAATTCGTTTGGTATAGCTGCAAAAACTTTAATGTTTTGTTGTGTGTTTGGGTGAATAAATTCTAGTTTATAGGCATGCAAACGCTGATTAAATTCATCAACTTTTTTATTATAAACACTATCTCCATAAACAGGGTGTCCAATATATTTTAAGTGAACTCTTATTTGGTGTGTTCTACCTGTTTGCAATTCACATTTAACAAGTGATTTTGGTTGTTTATCAATATAAAAATGTTTCAATAGGTAAACAGTTGTTATTGATTCCTTGCCGTCTTTGTTAACTGTCATTTTTTTGCGGTCATTAACATGTCGATTAATTGGTAAATTGATTTTTGTTATTTTATTTTCAATTAATCCATCGCAAATAGCGATATAACTACGCTTAATTTCATGTTTTTTAAGCATTTCTGCAAGTTTTATATGAGTTTCATTATTTTTAGCAATTATTAAAAGCCCACTTGTCTCCTTATCAATTCGATGAACAATACCTGGTCTTAATAAACCATTTTCGTTTGAAAGCGTTTTAAAATGATGCAACAAACCATTGACTAATGTATCTTCATAGTGACCGGGCGCTGGGTGAACCACCAGATTTGTTGGTTTATCTAAAATTACAATATCTTCATCTTCATAAACAATGTTTAAATCCATTTTTGTTGGAACAATATTTGTTTCTTTTTCAATCAACTTTGTAATTGTGATATTTCAGCCCTCTTGGACAATATAATTAGGTTTATTAACTGGGATAGAATTGTTGTTCAAAAATACAGCTCCTTGTAAAATAAGTTGCTTAGCATCATTACGAGATATTTCAGAATTATCAGAAATATATTTATCAATTCTTTCCTTATAATTTACATCTAATTTAAGCATATTTAAAATTATATATTAAATCTTAATATCAAAAATTGATATTTGATATAGAATAGTTGAAATTTTGAGTAAATTTTTCAATGAAAAATGCAGTTTTTACTGCATTACTTAGATAGTTCTAATTCTCAAATTTCTTCAATTAATTTTGTATCCATTCTGTAACTTGAAGCCGATTTAATTGTTGCTTCTTTATAACTTCAAGCTTTTTTATCAGGATTTAATTTTCGGAAATGAGCGATTAGAGATTTGTCATATTCATTGATATCTGAATTCAATCGGTCAAAATCATATTTATTTTCAAACACACGATTCATTTTTGGTTTAACTAGACCATTGTTTTTAATATTGCCTATTGTTAATCCAATAATAGGAACAGCTTGACCTTTTATATTCAAGATTTCATTTAATTCTTTGACCATAGTTCTTGTTAGTCCTAAAAAACATGTTCCTAATCCTAAAGAAATAGCTGCATCTTGAGCGGTTGTTGCTTGAATAAATGCGTCGCCAACCGCAACAGTATATGATTCTGATGAATGGTTATTGTATTGATATTCAGTATATGTGTTTTTTGCTATATTTACGCGGTTATAATCAGCTAAAAATACCAAGAATATATCGCAACTTTTAATCGCACCAGTATATTTGTTTACTTCACCAAGTTGAGCTAATATTTTTTTGTCTCTTACTACAATAACACTTGATGCATGTCAATTTGATGAAGTTGGTGCTGAGTTAATTGCTTCAATTATTTGTTTATATTGTTCATCGGTTATATTGTTTTCAGTGTCATATTCTCTAACAGAATATCTTTGTTTTAATTTATTAATAAAATCCATTTGCAACTCCTTATAAAAAAATTATATTTTATTTATATTTATCAATTGAAAGTCTATGAATTTTTAAGATTTTTTTCATAAAAGTTTTTAAGTTTACCAAGATTATTGAATACGTGTTTTGTTAGTCAATCAAAATTGAAGTCTTTGTTGAAAGTTAGCGACCATGCTATTCCATAAAAATTCACAATTGCTTTTATTGCAAAATACTCATCAAAATCTATTGAAAAATTTGTATTTTTTGCATAGTTCAAAATGAATTCTTTTTCCGTTTGTTCGTCATAATCAATATCTGAACAATGGTATGCTAAGTCAAAATATTTAGAATTCATTGATGAGTATTCTAGGTCGATTAATTTAATTTTATTGTTAATTGTCAACAATATATTTTCCCTATTTAAATCATTGTGACTAGGGACTTCATTTTTAAGAAATTTTGATGCTTCCTGAATTAAATTTTGAGTGTTTTGGTCAAAAACTTCGTTGAATTTTTTATGTTCTTTTAACTCTTCAACATAAAATTGTATTCTGCTGTAAATTTGATTGTTTTTTAACTTAATTTTTGATGTATGAAGTTTTGCGATGGTTTGAGCAAGCATTAATCTATTCTTTTTTAAACCTCAATCAATATCTTTATTCTTAATAAAATTACGGATAATTACATCTTTATCTTCATATATGACCTTTTCAACTATATCTAGATTATTAAAGATTTCAAGTTTATTTAAATGATTAAAACTATTGTTGCGTTTATGTTGAATAAATAAATTATTTAATTTATAAGACTTATTTGTATATCCTTTTGATATTTGCTCTAAATCGTTGTTCAAGAGCATTTTTTTGTATTTTTTTGCATAAGCCATTTTATCAAATGAATTGCAAATATATTGAAATTCGTCAAATTCTTTATCCGTAATGATAAACAATTCTTTTAATAATTGTTTATCAAAACCAATTTTAGACAGACTGATTACATCGAAAAGGGGGTGAGCTTTTCTAACTCATTCAAAGTCTATTAATTCAACATTGCCTTTACTATCGACTAATATGTTTTTTAAATTTAAATCGCAATGTGCTGTTACAAAATATTTAGGGTCTGAATATTTTTCTACTAATCTTTTATATTTGCAAGAATATTTTCCATAATAAAATAAATCAATAGTTGGTAATTTAATATTTTGAGCATGAAATTCCTTAACTTTTTGAATTATTTTTCTTTGTAATTCGTCATTTAACTCAATATTTTCAATTGTGCTTCCTTCGAATCATTTTCTAATTAAAACGCCTTTTTTATAATAATAAACATCGGGTAAATTTGTTAAGAAATCTGATTCAAATTCATGATTAACTAAATTGGAAGTAGGGACACGTAGTTGGCAAAAAATATTTTTATATTTTGCTTTAAATGTAACATTGTGAAAACCCTCATATTTGAATTCAATATCACTTAAATCTTGCAAAATATCTTTATCAACTTTATGATTCAATAAATCTAAATATTTATTCATATTTTTAATTATAACTAAATAATATTTGTATCAGACATTCTTGTGTTTGGTGTTTTGTGCGTTTCAAAAAT
Organism: Mycoplasmopsis bovigenitalium; assembly: GCF_002356075.1. NCBI lineage: Bacteria > Bacillati > Mycoplasmatota > Mycoplasmoidales > Metamycoplasmataceae > Mycoplasmopsis > Mycoplasmopsis bovigenitalium. The sequence continues at coordinate 551,000 of NZ_AP017902.1, forward strand.
AAAATTAATTAAAGATTTATGATAAGGTAAAAATTCATTGCTATCAATCATCGAAAATAATTCTTGTTTATCCACAAATTTTATTTGCTCAATCTCTTCATTTATTTCTATATTTTCAATCTTGATATCTTGATTAGTCACAAAATAATCACAGATAAAATTATTTACATTTATTGAGAAAAATGGCTTTTTATTTTCTAAAACTAAATCCATATTCAACTCTTCTTTTGTTTCACGAATTATTGCTTGATAAGGAGATTCTTTACTTAAAGCAGCTCCGCCCACACTTAAGTCTCAAATACCTGGATAATATTTTTTATTTTTAGAGCGTTTTTGAATCAATAATTTACCTTTTGAATTGAAAATACAAAGAAAAACATATAAATTATTTTCATTATAATCTAGCTTTTCACCTCTAATATTTGTTTTTCCCGTTACTTGTCGATTGTCATCATAAATGTCTAAAATTTCTCGAATACTCATAATAATCTATTATACTTATAATAGTGAAAAATAATGTAAACTGGAAATTTTATACAAAAAAACCGTTGAATATAACCTATAAAATTGCGGGTTATATATTTTTGATAATTTTTGTTATTTTAATTGGTGTTTGTGCGTTCATTGGTTGAGATAAATTTACAAGAGCTTTATTTGTCGATAATATCAATTTAGATAATAGTGTTTTTAGTGTAAAAGGTGGACTTTTTGGAAGTTTATTTATTTCTCTTGTCTTAGCTGTTTTTACATTGCCATTTAGTTTATTTATTTCAATTAATTGTGCTGTATTTATTAATTTTCGATTACCATCAACTCTTAAAATGTATACAAGGTTCTTTTATAAGATTATTGGCGGACTTTCATCATTAATTTTTGCTCTTTTTGCTCATCAATTCATTTCCGAGTTTACAAAAATAGTTTTTAGACTAGAAAACGGCTTTAACATTATTACTGCAGTTCTTATGTTTATACTTCTTAATTCTGCTACTGTTACCAATTTGCTTAATAAATTATTCCAAGGCGTAAAAGTCCACGATTTAAGATATTTAAATACTCATGGTTTTAAAACAAGTTTTATAGTTCATAAAATTATTTTTAAAAATTATCGAAAAGAAATAATAGATATAGCCTTTATAGCCTTTTTTAAGGTTGTTGCTGAAGCATCAGCGGCAGGATTTATTCTACAAAGCAACAATAGTTTCAGTGGTTTTACAAATGGTTTTTGAGGTTTTTTAACTTCAAATCCTAGACCAGCTGCAACACTTATAACTACAAGCTTTGTTGCAAACAAAGATGTTGCCAACATTAAGGACTTTTCATATGCACTTACACTGCTTTTATTATTGTTTATTACAATTGTAAATGTTATATTCCACCTTTTAAATAAACCAATTCGCCGCGAAATCACAGCGGATAAATTAGTTCATAAATATGAAGTTAATAATAAACTTAAAACATATGAAAAGATTCATTTTTCAATTGAATTGGTAACATTTGTATTTCTAACTTCCATACTAATAATTATGATATTAGCACTATTCATCAAGGGTTTAATTACATTATTTAAGCATCAAACAATTTGAACATTTGAGCCAGATTCTACAATATGAAGCGCTGCAACAACTCTTTATGCCTCAATTTTTGTATCAATTCTTGTTATTCCACTTTGTTATTTTGCCGCTATTTATTTTAATAAAAAACATAAAAATAGCGTTATTTCGAATTTTGTAAATTCGCTACTTAAATTTACTCGTGGTGTTCCTTCTGTGGCTTATGGTTTGTTTTCTTATTTCTTCATCATTGATGTTTTAAATCTAACTCTTGATGCAACGGAAAAAGCTTCGCTTTTAGCTGGGGTAATCAGTGTTTCAATTATGTTTATGCCAGTTATTTATTCGTTTTTTGCAACTCAATTGAAAAAACTTGATAAAAAATACGTAAAAGTTGCTTTTAATAAAGGGATAGATTACCAAATAATTCGCAAGGAAATTAAAATTAAATACATCGTTGTTATGATAATAACTTCAATTGTTACTGTATTTATGATGTTTTTAGCTGAGACTTCGGCTCTATTAATAACAACTGGTACACACAATAGTGATAGATTTTCTTTGTTTTATTCAGAGATGACGCTAACTACAAGAATGATGCAAGCGTTCTTAAGTAAAGAACCCGGGACACTTTTAACATCATACGAATGTTGCACAGTTATGATAATCTTAGTTGCATTCTTTAGCTCATTAAAATATTTTGCGCTAAGAAAATGAGATGAAAAAGTAAATCAAAAAATTAAAAAAATGCTGGCTTAAAAAAGCCAGTTTTAATTTATGCTTCAAAACAATAAAAAATCTGGAGAACCAGATTATTTTATTGTTTTTTCGATCAATGCGACTACATCGCTAATTGATTGTAAATTAATTAATTCATCGTCGCTTACTCTAATTTTTAACTCTTCTTCAAGTTCAAAAACTAGTTCCGCCAAAGTTAATGAATCAATTTTTAATTCTTTTAATAATGAATCCATGTGCACTTGTGTTTTTGTGTGCTTTTGAATTCGAGAAATTACTAAATCTTTAATATTCATAAGATTATTATACAATAACAAAACGATACTTATTATTAATATCTTTTATCATTGAAACTCCCTCGATATTTTTTCAAATGTCTTCGTGTAATGGATTAATTTCAAAAATTAATTTGCCATTATCTTTTAAATATTTTTTATATTCTTTAAGTATTTTACGGTAAAAATAAAAACCTTTTTCTGGAGCATACAGAGCGTGTTGAGGCTCAAACAATAATTGTTTATTATTTTCTAATAAAACATCTTTATCTAAGTATGGTGGATTGCAAATAATAAGGTCAAATTTGCCTTTTACATTAGTAAACAAGTCACTTTGGACAATTTCAACATCATTTGCATCAATATTGTTTACTTTTAAATTTTCTTTAGTTTGTTCAATAGCGTTTGTATCTATATCAGCCATTGTTAATTTAATATTATTAGCATTTTTTTTGATTGATAAGCCAATAAATCCTGAACCGCAACATAAGTCCAAAACACTGAAATTTGAATTGTTTTGGATAAATTTATTCAAAATAATTCAAACTAATTCCTCTGTTTCATAGCGAGGAATTAGAACATTTTTATTAAGTAAAATTTTAGTATTTGAAAACTCAATAAATCCCATGATATATTGAATTGGCATACCACTTTTTAATAATTTTTTTTCTTGTTCATTGACAGATAATTCAAGTCCATATCTGCGTTTTTCTTGTAATAAATTCTCAATTGTTGGCATTATTTAAGACCACTTGCAGCAATTTTTTGATTTTGTTCTTCTGTTAGTAAACTTTGAGTAATTGGTTCAAGTTTTCCTTCAATAACTTGTTTTAAAGAAGTAGAAAAACCAATTCTATGGTCAGTAACCCTATCTTGCGGATAGTTATAGGTCCTGATTTTTTCACTTCTATCACCATGGCCTGCTAATTTTCTATAACCGGCTTCTTCATCTTGTTTCTTTTGCATTTCTAAATCGTAAATTTTAGATCTTAAAACATTCATTGCCGCTTCTCTATTGGCTATTTGACTTCTCTCATCTTGAGAAGTTACAACTATTCCTGTTGGAATATGTGTAATTCTAACAGCGGAGTCGGTTGTGTTAACACTTTGCCCACCTGCCCCTGATGAACGGAATGTATCAACAGTTATATCTGAAGCTTTAATTTCAATTTCGATACTATCATCTAACTCTGGCATAACTGTAACTGTTGCAGTTGAAGTGTGGACTCTCCCCGAACTTTCAGTTGCGGGTATTCTTTGAACTCTATGTACGCCAGTTTCAAATTTTAATTTTGAATATGCCTTTTCACCTTTTACCATGAAAACAATTTGACTAAATCCACCTGCACTTGCAACAGATGAAGAAATTGTTTTATATTTAAAGCCTAGTTCGTCAGCATATTTTGTATACATTCTAAACAAATCACCAGCAAAAATATTGGCTTCGTCGCCGCCAGCTGCTCCTCGAATTTCAATAATAACATTGCGGTCATCATTTTCATCTTTAGGTAAAATTAATATTTTCAATTCAGCTTCAAGTTCAATTAATTTTGATTCGTTTTCCTCAATTATTGATTTGGCGAATAAAATTTCTTCTTCATCTTTTGAAGAAAGCATCTCTTTTGCTGATAATAGGTCTTTTTCAAGGTTTAAATAGGTCGCAAAAGTACTTGCAATATCCTTAATTTTGCCCATTTCTCTATTGATTTTTGTATATTCTTTTATGTTGTTTATTACTGCTTCATCATTAAGTTTTGTTGCGAATTCATCATATTTTGACTTAATTCCGACAAGTGATTTATACATTGTTTGTTCCATAGTTTTAAATTATAAACCATAGACAATTTAAACTACATTTTTTTTAAACATTGTGATTTTTCCCAAAATCAATAAAAAATCAGTCTTTATTAAACTAGGACAAAAAAAGTTAACAGTTTAATATTATTTTAACATCATAGCATATTGCTGTGGTGTTTTTCAATTTAAAATTGATTGAATTCTATAGTTGTTGTATCAAAATATATAATCAGCAATTATTTTTTTCAGATCTTCTAAAGTTATTTTACTGTAATCTAATTCATTTAAACATTCGCTTTTTATAATAGAAAATCAGTATTCAACCTCCCTATTATCCAAAGAATTTCCTACACGGGATAATGAAACAGTTCCTCCCATTTTATTTATTTTGTCAATATAGATTTTTGAAGTGTATTGAAATCCATGGTCTGAATGAATAATAAAATCTTTATCGATAGACATAAATGTATTTATATTATCCATAACTAAATCAATATCATTGTTTACAGATAATTTAAAATCTCTGATTTTTTTAGTTTTATGCTCAATTATTACAGACAAAAATACATGGTTATCCTTAACATCTCTTGGCGCTTTTACATATGAAACATCGGTAGCGAAAATATTTCTGTTTAATTTGTCATTGTAATCGCGTTTAACAATATCTGGCAAAGCGAATTTAGTGTTCTTAATTTCGCTCTTTCTTCTTTGTTTTCTAATTTTGCATATTAAATTCAATCTTTTTAAATCTCTTCCAAGACTTCGAGGGTTAATGTAAATATTATATTTCATAGAAATATAAGCACTCAACCTTAAGCGACCATATCTACCTTTGTTATCAAGAAAGGATTTTCTAATTATTGCATCGTTTTTGTGTTCCTTTACTTTTATAACTCTAGTTTTAAATTTTGCTACTGCTTGTCTGCATACATTAAAAATTTTTGCAGATTTACTGTAGGGAATATTTAGTTTTTTAGCTTCACTAAGTTTTCCTGATTTTGATTTATTTTTATTGATCTCGTAATATCTCTTAGCTATTTCTATTAATTCTTCTTTTGTGAATTCGTTTCAATCGGGTTCGATTGGTTTTTTAGGTCTACCACTACCTGGCTTTCTGTTCGCACCCTTTTTATCTAATAATTGATCTTGCATACCATTATTATAGTATCTTATAATTTTTCTGATTCTTTCAAGTAGATGTTTTCTCGTTATAAAATTTGTGTCTGGCGAAATATCATTTATATAATTTATTGTTTGTTTTAACCCAAATTCATTGTAGATTTTATAAATCATATCAAACTCTTCTTTGATAAAGTGTCTTGACATTTGTATTCTCCTTTTTGTTGCATTTGAAAATTTAAAAAAGCTAACACTTTTGGTGTTAGCCTCCCCCTTAAACTCGGACAAAAAAGCCAACACCTCAGTGTTAACTTTTTTTGTCCTGGTTTATATGGCTGATTTTCAACTTTTTTAACCTTTGTTAAATCATCATTTATTTTTGAAGAGATAAACTTGTAAATTAGGTAAATATATGGAATACCAAGATTAGTTTCAATAAGTGAATCTATTAAAATTGGTCCTCATTGCGGTTTTCTAATTCCATTAATTAAAAGCGCAAATTCTCAAGCAAATTGAACAATGATGCCGATGAAAAGCATTCTTAATATTGGTAATTGAGATTTTTTAGTAAAAATATTATAAATAATGATTGCAAAGTAACCAACTATTAGCATTATTGCCATTACTCAGTGGTACTTGCCTGTTGTTCTTCAAATTATGATTTCTTTATGCGGTAAGCCTTTTGCAATCATTGCAGAACAAATTCATCAAATTAATATTAAAAGCGAAAAATGCAATAAATATTTGTCTTTTTTAATTGCTAGTCAAATGAATAAAAAGTTAGTAGTTCCATAACTCATAGATAGTCAAAATAAGAATGCTTCTGGATTTGTATTAAGCACAACTCTCGATCCCAATAATTTATAGAAAATTCCTCAATCAACTATAAAGTAAAGAATTCCGCCAAATAAACTAAATAGTGCAGTGAAATATCTCTTTTTAAAAATCAATAATACATACAGCAATATTAAAAACACGCAATCAAGTCAAATAATTGATGAAGGCATTTGTCTACTTGGAATATTATTGGGAATATCTATTGAATTTGAATTTGATAAAATATTAAAAAAATGCATAAAGCTCCTTAAATGTATATTAATCTTTATAAAAAATCAAGCAAAAAAATTGCTTGATATTATTATTTCTCAATTTTAACTTTAATTCCAGGACCCATTGTAGGTGAAACAACTAAGTTTTGCATGTAAGCACCCTTAACGGCTGATGGTTTAAGTTTTTTGATTAATGAAATTACTGTTTGTGCGTTTTCAACAAGTTTGGTTGTCTCCATTGAAACTTTACCAATTTGTGTATGAACAATACCAGCTTTGTCAGTTCTATAGTTTGCTTTACCTTTTTTAAGTTCTTCAACTGCTTTTTCAGGAGTTGGTGTAACTGTTCCAGTTTTTGGGTTAGGCATTAGACCTTTAGGTCCAAGTTTTTTACCATATTTACCTAAAACTGGCATCATTGTTGGGTCAGCAACCATAACATCGAAGTCAAAATCGTCTTCTTTAATTTTTTGTTCTAATGCTGATGCGTCAACTACTTGGTCAGCACCAGCAGCTTTAGCTAATTTTTGTTTTTCTGCATTATTTGTTACAACTAAAACTCTAACAGTTTTACCAGTACCGTTTGGTAGTAAAACCGCACCACGTAATTGTTGGTCTGCTTTACGAACGTCTAAGTTTAATTTGAATACTAATTCAATTGATCCGTCAAATTTTGTGTATGAAGTTCTTTTTGCCAATTCAATAGCTTCTGTTAAATCGTAAGCAACTGTTCTATCAAATGATTCTCTAGCTGCTCTAATTTTTTTACCAACTTTAGCCATTATTTGTCTCCTTTAGAAGCTTCTTCATAACCTTCAATTGAAATACCCATATTTCTTGCTGTACCAGCAATTGTTCTCATAGCAGCCTCAATGTCGTCTGTGTTTAAGTCAACTAATTTGTATTGAGCTATTTCTCTTAATTGATCAACAGTAATTGAACCAACTTTTGTAGTTTTAGCATTTGAACTACCTTTTGGTAATTTAGCAGCTTGAATTAGTTTGTAACTTGCAGGAGCTGTGAAAACTTTAAACTCAAATGACTTGTCATTGTAAACAGTAATTTGTACAGGAACTGGTTCGTCCCCTCTATCACGTGTAGCATCGTTAAATGCACGTGTAAAATCAGGCATGTTGATACCAACACCAGCTAGTGCTGGACCTGGTTTTGCTTGTCCGGCTTTAAATTGTAATTTACGAACACGAACAATATCAGCTTTTGATTTTGCCATAATATTTATCCTTTCGATAATTGTGGTTCTAGCGATATAAATCTCCCACTAGTTTAGAGGCAACTTAATATAAATTGCTTTTTAATTATATATATATAAATTAAATTGAGCAAAAAAATAATTTTATCCAATTAATTTTACTATTTGAATAGCAAAATGAATAAATTAGTAAAAAAGTAAATTAAAATATTTTTGATTTTAAAATTATTTTTTTGCAAAAACTAAATTTTCATTGAATTGTCAAAGTCCTTTTTTAGATTTTTTGGCAATTGACTGTATGGCAATTAATTCATCATAATAATTCATTATTTCATTTTTATTATTTCAATATGTTAATTTATTTCTTGTTTTAGAAATATATTTGACTCTTGCTAAACCCTCAGAAATTAGTTCTTTTGCAACATCCTTATTCTTAAAATTTTTGACAATTGCAACCAACCTATTGTATTTATCCTTAGAGTGTATTTCTATATGAATTGGCTTTTTGGAACAAATTGAATATAAATAGTTTTTTGCTTTATTAGCATAAATATTTTCAAGTTTAGCAACCTTATTATATTTTTTTAAGGTTTCAGGGGTATCAATTCCAAGTATTCTTATTGAATTAAATTGGTTGCTCTTTTTGTCAAAATATCTAATTGTATCTCCGTCAATTATAGTGTAATTTTCAATGGTCAATTGATTAGATTTTCTAGCAAATGAAACTACGCACGAATTTGCAACTAATGGGATAAAAGCAATTGATAATAGTTTAAATATTTTGTTCATACTTTTTATATGATTTATTATGATTTTGTTTTAAGAAAAAAACTTTTTTAATAAAAAAAGCAATTTAATTGTTGAACTTTTTGTTTAAAAGTTCCTCAACAATTTTAATTGCTTTAGTTGGGTTTACTTGGCCACCCGATATTTTCATTAATGAACCTTGAACCATTTTTAGAACTCTTTCAGGTCTTTCTGGGTATTCATTAATAACCTTTTCATTCTCTAAAATTATCTGATTTACTCATTTTTCAATTGTATTGGTATCAGAAATTTGTTCCAATGAATGCTCTTTAACTAGTGTATTTATATCGCCTTTGAAATTTACTAAAAGTGGTATTAATTTTTTAAATGAGCGACCGCTAATTATTTCTTTATCCATTAAATCAATGGCTTGTTCTAGTAATTTTGCTTGGATATTTAAGTCAATAACGTGACACTGCTTTGAATTAGCTAGCGAAACTAGTTCGGCAAAAAATAATTTAGACAACTTATCTTTATCTTCGTAGTTTATAGAATCAAAATATTGAGCCAGTTCTAAATCATTAACAAGTGAGTCAATATATATTTTTTGAATTCCATAAGATTCGTATCTAGTGGTTTTTTCTCAAGGTAGTTCGTTTAATTTTATTGAATTAATAAATTTATCACTTAATTTGATAATTGGGATATTTGGCTCTGGGAAGTATTTATAATCAACTTCACCTGTTTTAGTTCTCATTGTAATATTTGTTTGATTTTCCGGGTCAAAACGTTTTGTTTGTTGAAGAATAACTTCTCCAGTTCTTAATTTTTTTGTTTGCTCAGAAATTTCGTTTTCGATTGCTTTTGCTATACCTCTGAAAGTATTAATGTTTTTTATCTCGACTTTTGTTCCGTATTTTTCAATGCCTTTTGGTCTAATTGATATGTTTATATCTGCTCTTAAAGAACCTTCTTCCATTTTTGCATCGGAAATACCAAGTGCTAATGCGATTTGTCTAATTTGTGAAACATACGCAACTGCTTGTTGAGCATTTCTAATGCAAGGGGTAGTAACTATTTCAATTAACGGAACTCCTGCCCTATTATAATCAAGTTTTGTTACCTCTCCATGATGCTGACGAGCAGTATCTTCTTCAAGGTGAATTCTTTCTATTTCAACACTAAAACCAGTGTTTTGGTCAATTAATAATTTACCATTTGAGCCAATTGGTCTAAAAAATTGTGTAATTTGAAATCCTTTTGGCAAATCTGAATAAAAGTAATTTTTTCTATCAAAATGAAGCTCTGTATCAATATCCATTTTTAGTGCTTTAGCCAATTTAATACCACTAATAACGGCTTCTTTGTTCAATAATGGCAAAGTTCCGGGATAACCTAAGTCAATTTGATTAGCAGTTGTGTTTGGTTCTGCATTAAAATCTATTTTTGCAGGTGAAAACATTTTTGTTTTTGTATTCAATTCTAGGTGTATTTCAATTCCAATTATTGTTTCATAATTATTCATGATTGCCTCCTAAAAATTCTTCAAGTCATAGGGCGTGTGAAAGGAGTTTTTGGTCCTCATAAATTGATGATTGAAGAGCAATATTTACACCTAAATTTTCTTTTATTTTAATTCAAGGAATTGTTATTGATGGATTTCCTGCTAGGTTTGAAGCAGTCAAAATGTAGTCCATATATCCATATGAATTATTTTTGCTTGAGTCAATAAATGGCGCAATATTTGCGCTTGCTGGATAAATAACTAAATCATATTTTGAGTTTAATTCATCTCAGTATTGCTTGATTACTCTTCTTACTTTTTGAGCCTTAATAAATAGTTCTTTTTGATTTTCTGAAAAAAGAAAGAAGCTACCTAAAGTTAAACGGCGTTGAACCATTGTTCCAAATCCTTGACTACGGGTGTTAGTCATTATTTGTTCTCAATTGTCACCTTGTTTTCGTTGACCAAAGGCAATTCCATTTAAATTAGCTAAATTTGATGATGCTTCTGAATAAGAAATAATGTCATATACTGGTTTTACAGCCATCAGTAAATCTTTATTAACTTTTACCATTTCAATTGTAATATCAGTATTTTGGATTTTTTTAATCAACTCGTTGTACTTCTCACTAACTTGTTTTTCTAATAAATTACTGTCAATATCAAGGAAAGCAATTTTGTTTGGTTTTACTTTGCTAATATTGCTTATTTCAATGTCTAAAGATGTGAAATCTTTTGAATCCTTCCCATAAAGCACTTGCGAAATTACAGCAATATCATTAACATTATGAGCAAAATAACTTACTGTGTCTAAACTTGATGCATACGCAAACATACCATATCTACTAATTGCACCATAACTAGGTTTAAAGCCAACTTGTGAATTGTATGAAGCAGGCAGCCTTACTGAATCACCTGTATCAGATGCCAAGGCAAAAGAAATATTTTTGGTTAGTGTTGTTGTTGAACCCGAAGATGAACCCCCAGCCAATCTTTCATTATCGTTAACATTTCTTATTAATCCAAAAGCACTAAAAGTACCTGTTCCTCCAAGAGCAAGTTCATCATTATAAACTTTTGCCACTGGCAACGCGCCAGCGTCAATTAATTTTTGAACACAAGTTGCATTATAACCTGGCTTAAATCCCTCTAAAATTAAGCTAGATGCAGTTGTTGCTGCATCGTTTGTTGCAAAAATGTCTTTTATTGTAAAAACTGCATTATTTAACAATCCATCGCCAACTCTTTTTGCTTGTTCATAAACAAATGCAACTGAATTATTTTTATCATTTTTCAATTCATTTTTTGCGTTTTCAAAATTTCCTTTAACAATTAGATTCATTATTTAACCACCCTTGTTGTAATTATGTAATTATCATCTTTTTCAGGAGCATTTTCAAGTATTTGTTGTTTGGAAATTGAAAATGAATTATCTTCAACATCTTCGCGCAAAAAATCAATTAATGGAGTTTCATTAATGTGAGTAAGAGGCTCAATATTTGATGTATCAATTTTATTCATAATTTTCATTTGTTGTTGAATTTGTTCTCATTCAAGCAATATTTGGTCTATTACTTGTTCGCTAGGTTCAATCATTAGACGTTTAACTATGCTGAACAATTTTTCTTTATCTATTGACTTCATGGGCTATCCTTTCAATTTTTTGGCAGTGCAATAAATTCTTTTCTATTTAGGTATTCAAGGTGGTCGGTTAAGTTGTTGAAGATAAGTTTAAATGAATGTAGATACATTCTTTTTGCAGGTTTGCCACCATATTTAGTATCGCCCAATATTGGTGCATTTAATGAAGCACAAGTAACGCGAATTTGGTGCTTTCTTCCAGTTAAAATTTGGGCAAAATATTGGTTATTTTCTGATCATATTTTTGTTGATGATATTTTAGAATCTTCGTCTTTTGAAACAAACATTTTTTTATCGTATTCATTCTTTTTTAAATTGAATTGGTATAAATTATCTGCAATGAAATTTTGCGGAATAAACTTATATATTTTGGTTAAATATTTTTGTTTTTCATTCAACATTTTTAATGTTTTGTAGTTTTTAGCATAAATAATTAAACCGCTTGTTAACTTGTCTAGTCTGCCAACATGGCTAGGTTTAAATGCGTTTATTTGGTTAAAATTTAAATATGAATAAACTTGGTTATCTAATGAGTCCTGTGAAGAATGAACTTGTACACCTTCTTCTTTATTGATTAAAAGTATATTTTCATCCTCATAAATAATGTCAAATGAGTAAGTGTTTTTTACTTTTTCAATTAAAAATATGTCATTTTGGTCAATGCCATATACATCGACAACGTCACCATTTTTTATAAGGTAGTTTGGATCCTTGGTTTTTTTGGAGTTTATTTTTATGTTGCCTTTGCGAAATGTTTTGTAAATGATTGAGTTTGGTGTTTTTTTATAGATAGAAGTTATGAATTTTATTAGTTTGCGACCCTCATCATTTTCTGTTGCAATATATGTATTTTTGGTCATAATAATGCAAAATAGTGGTAAAAACCACTATTAATTATCTGATCTTTGTGAGTCGAAGAAGTTAAATTCATCTTCGTTTTCTGATTCAACACCATCAATATAGTTAAACTCTGTTAGTTTAGGTAAATCACCCATTGTTCTAATTCTGAAATAGTCATAAAATTTGTTTGTTATTCCGTATAAAACAGGGTTTCCAGGGGTGGGGCTAATTCCAACTTCCTCAATAACTCCTTTTGCCAGAAGAGTGTTCATAACTTGTTCACTGGCAACTCCACGAATATTATTAACCATTGAACGAGTAACTGGTTGTTTGTATGCAACAATACCAGCCACCTCAATCGCAGCGTTAGATAAACGATGTTTTTTAACAACTTGAACTAGTTTTGTTATGTAGTCTTTGTATGTTTCTCTTGTTGCTAGCTTGTAAACTTCATTGAAAATTACAACTTTTAAAGCACCATCTTGATTATTGTAGACTTTTGTGAAGTCATTCATAACTTTTTTGGCTTCTTGAACTGTATTTAGATTGAAAATTTCTTTAACTTGTTCAAGATTCAATCCTTCATCGCCTTGAACATAAAGTAAAGCTTCTAAGATATTATTTTTCATAATCAGGTCCTTTTTTGAATGATATTGTGCCGAACTGTTCTTTTTGTTCTAGAACAATTTTTTGAGATTTAACTAATACTAAAATTGCGATAAAAGTAATTACAAAGTGATCCATTGAAGGTTGTGAAAAAATCATTTCGAATGTAACTTCATTGTATTTTTTGAATAGATCGAGTATAAAAGGTATTTGATCTTGTGGTGTTAATTGAAAGTGATCTAATTTGGTTTTTCTTAACTTTTGAGCATAAGTTCGCTCAAACATTTTTCTTAAAATTGTTATTAATTTCAATGGGTTTGAATGACCATCAAGTTGTGTTTTGTCATCATCAATTAAAAATTCTTCAATATCGCTCGGAGATTTAATGAAAATTTCTTTTCTGGATTCTTCGCGTTCACGCAAAGCTTTAGAAACTTCTTTAAATTGTTGATATTCATAAAGTCTTCTTAAAATTTCTCTTTTGTCTTCTTCAATTTCTGGTTTTTCATCAGGTGTATAAAGAATCATTTTGGTTTTTAAAGCAAGTAAGGTTGCTGCCATGACTAAATATTCACTTGCTAAATCAATTTCATGATCTTGCAAATCCTGAATAATTGATAAATATGCACTAGCTAATTGAGCAACATCAATATCCATGATATCCTTGTGTTTATCTTGAACAAGGCTTAAAAGTAAATCAAGAGGACCATCAAAGTTTTCAATTTTTATGTCGAATTTTTTATTGTCATTAATGTATAAATTATCCATTTAATAATCTCTCTTCAATTTGCTTTTTAACTTTATTTAAAACAACATGGTTGTCCATTGTTATAAATTCATTTTGTTTAATAGGTTTTAAAAATTCGATTTTAACTTTTATTTTTTTACATCTGTTTTTGTTTAAAACTTTTCTTGTGTCACTTATTGCTACTGGAACTATTGGTAAATAATATTTTTTAGCAACTCTTAGTGCGCCTGCTTTAAATTCGCCTAATGACTTTTGGTCAACTCTTGTGCCTTCTGGGAAAATAACTCCTGATGTTTTATTGGTTTTTACAAATTCGCCAAACTCATCCAATGTTTTTATTGACTGGCGAATATTGCTACGATTAATGAAAAATGTGTCTAATATTTCAAGAATTGATTTTATAAATTTCTTTCTTTTTAATTCAATTTTGGCAATAAATGTAGGAATTCTGTTTTTGCCGATTAATTTTTTGTCTTTATGTTCAAGTGCTGCTAAAACAATGAATGGGTCAATTTTCGACTTATGATTTGGCAATAACAATGAAGGTCCTTTTGGCAAGTTTTCATAACCTTTTACTTCAATATTTACATTGAAATATCACAATAATTGTTTAGCTCTTTTTAATACTTGGTCATTTCGTAGCTGTGGAGGTGTGTCTTCAGGCATTCTTTTGTATCTGTTTGCAAGAGATTTAAGACTTCACATGCATCATAAAAAATGTCATCAAAGAAATATCATCTTTAAATTAAAGCTCATTGTTACTCCTTATCTGTTGCTACAAATGCAACAACTAAATCTTGTTCATTAGAGGTTAATATTTTTCAATCTTTATATACTCACACGCCGTTATTTTTTTGGATATTTATTTTGTCAAAAAAACACAATGAATTATCGGCTTTAAAAAGTGCTTCCTTAATTGCTCATAAACTTGCTAGATAATGAGCCTTATCAACTTGCGTTTCTAGCCTCTTTAATTCATCAATATGACAAAATCGTTTTTCAAATCCAGGTGTTAACTGTTTAAACCTTGAAATACTGGTAATATCAACTCCAATTTTCATATTGTAATTATAATTAAAATTTAATATTTACATATATATTAATATTAATATAGTTTAATAATTTTTGTAAATTCATTGTAATTATTGAATTATTTTAATAAAAAATTCCTTTTTATTGCTTTTTCCAAAAAATAATTAATTGTATTTTATGAACAAAAACAGAGGAATGCTACTAGAAAAAATTATCAATCAAACAATAAATCATTATGAACAACATAATGAGGCGCTCATTGAAAAAAAGACTTTACCAATTAAATTTGCTAAAGTAAATGAGAATAACAAACTTACGGGCGCATATGTATTTAAAAAGAGTACAGTCGATTATATAGGCTGTTACAAAGGTAGTTTTATTGCTTTTGAAGCAAAAACAACTAACGAAAATAGACTCCCAGCATCAAATATATTAAAACACCAAATAGAGTATCTTAAAAAAGTTAATGAAATGAATGGTATTGCGTTTTTTATAGTTCTTTTTTCAAATGTTGATGAGTTTTATTTAATACCTGCAAGGTATTTTGCGGAACATTGAAAAAAATCTTGGTCATATGAGGAAATAAAGCAAGCTGGATTCTATATTGAATTAACTTTTCCAGGCATTATTGATTTTTTACCATATCTTCATTCAATTTAACTTTTTGAATAGTTTTTGTAGTATGTTTGGTAAAAAAATAAAACATCGCTTCGGATGTTTTATTAAGAATTATTTAACTGTTTCCTTAAGGAATTTAGAAGGTTTGAATTTAACAACTTTTTTAGGTTCGATTTTAACTGTTTCTTTTGTGAATGGGTTTATTGAAGTTCTGCCGGCTCTTTCAGTTGTTTCAAAAGTGCCTAGAGCACTTAGTTGAACTTTTTCTCCTTCAACTAAGCGGTCTTTAAGAACTAAAACAAATTTATCCAAAAACTCATTTACAATTCTAACTGGCACGTCCATTTTTTCCGCAACTTCAATTATGAATTCTTTTTTTGTCATATTTTCCTTTCATTATGTATTTATTTAATTTTATTTAATTTTTTAAAAAATATTCATTAATTTTTATAAAGATTGAATTTTCAATGTAAAAAGAAAAAATATGGCCATTATTCCATATTTATTCTAAACCTGATTTATTTTTAAATATTAACTTTAATGGACATCCAGTAAAATCAATCATTTGACGTATTTGTTTTTCAAGATATCTTTCGTAGCTTCAATGCAAGAATTTTTTGTTATTAACATAAAAAACAAATGTAGGAATTCTTGAATCAATGAATTTACGTGCAAAATAAATATTTAAACGTCCGCCATTATAAGGTGCTGCGGGTTGAATAAGTTGAGTTTCTCTAATTAGGTTAGAAAGCAATGAAGGTTTAATATCGCGTTCAAGGTTTTCTTTAACTTTAATAATTGTGTCTAAAAGTTTGTCTATTCTTTTATTGTGCAATACTGAGACGAAGCAAAATGGAACTCAAGGAACAAAATGAAATTTATTGCGCATATTTTTTTCAAAATTTGCCATTGTGTTTGTTTCTTTTTCAATTAAATCTCACTTGTTTACAACAATAATTATTGGTTTTGAATTTTCAAGTGCGTAACCAATAATTCTTAAGTCAAAATGACTCAATTCTTTTGTAGAATCAATCATTATGATTGATAAATCAGATTCATCAAGAGCACTGATTGCACGCATTAATGCATATTTATCAATCATATCGACGATTTTGCTTTTTTTAGTAATTCCCGCAGTGTCAACAACTTCGAAATTTTGATTTTTTATTGTTATAAAAGTTTTAACTGCATCACGAGTTGTTCCGGCAATATCACTAACAATTGAGCGCTCTTCGCCAGCCAATAAATTTAATAGAGAACTTTTCCCTGAGTTTGGCCGACCAATGATGGATAGTTTGAAATTTTTCTCAGTTTTTAAATCATCTAAATTTAAATTTTTCAAACATTCATCAAGTACATCACCAATCCCATGACCATGTTGTGCACTAATTCTAAAAATATTCTCAACACCAAGTGAATACCACGATCAATTAAACATGTCAATATTGTCTAGTTTATTAGCAACAACAATTATTGGTTTACCGCTTTTTCTTAGAATGCTTAATATCATTTGGTCATCATTTGTAATTTCACTTGATCCATCAACCATAAAAATTATTACATTAGCTTCATCAATAGCAATTTGGGCTTGAACTCTGATTTGTTCTTGAAAAGGTCTATTTTCAATTTCGATTCCGCCTGTGTCAATTATTTTAATTTCTTTGCCATTTCAATCAAAAGTTTCATATAAACGGTCACGAGTAACACCTGGTTCATCATAAGTAATAGAACTACGTTTGCCAATTAAACGATTAAATAAAGTACTTTTACCAACATTTGGTTTGCCAATTATTGCAATTACATTATTTCTCATTTACTGCTTCCTTAATCATTTCAATAATTGTTGAAACAACTTTTTCAAAGTTCATGTCGGTACAATCGATTAATTTTGCATCTTCAACTTTCATTAAGGGGTCGTTTTTTCTGGTTGTATCTTGGTAGTCTCGCTCGATGACTGCTTTTAGCACGTCATCGAAATTTGTTTCATATCCTAATTCTTTATTTTGAAGAATTCTTCGATTAGCTCTTTCTTCAGGGGTGGCTGTCAAAAAGATTTTAATTTCAGCATAAGGCATAATTCTGTAAGTGGTATCTCTACCATCCATAATGTAACCCTTGCTTGCTTTTGTTATTCTTTGTATGTAGTCAACAACATATTTACGAACATCTTTGTATATAGCAATATCAGACGAAATTTTTGAAATGTGATCAGCTCTAATTAGTTGAGTTATATCTTTTGAGCCCGCAAAAATTCTTTGTCCTTCCGCTAAATGGATATTTAAAATTTTATCGTCTAAACATTTATTAACTTCTTGCTCATTTTTGTGATCAATGTTTAACTCGTGGATAACAAAAGCGATAGCTCTATAAACACTACCTGAACTTATAAAAGTGTAACCTAATCTCCTTGCCACTTCCTGCGAAACTGTTGACTTGCCAGCACCAGATGGCCCGTCGATTGCTATATTAATCTTCCTCATACTCATAACGACTCCTAAATATTTATATTAATTAATAATATACTAAAGTTGAATTTTATTGATAACAATTTCTGCGGATTCATCTATTACCAATGTGTCTTTATTGTTGAATCTTGAATCTAAGCCAATATCATAGTCAGAATCAACTTGAATTTGTTCAATATGTGTATTAATTAATTCCTCAATTTCTTTGTCTTGGAATGATACTGATTTAAAAATATTAATTGGCGAAGATTGTTGTTTTGTTTCAAATATGAACAATTCTGATTGCAACTCAAGTAATTTGGCAGTATCAATTGGTGAAACTTCAGATTGGTATTTTGATTCAAATTTTTCAACGAAAGAATCGTCCAATTCTTTAATAATTTGAAAATCCCCAGTTTTTTCTAAATATCAATTAACATTTTTGTTTAATTCAGGATCCAACTTTAAAAGGCTTTTTAACATTGACTCTTGTGAATATTCATTTCCTTTTTCAACTTGTAATCATTCATTGTTTTTATTGACATTTTTGGTTTTCATACAATTATTTTAGCAATTTAATAATTAGATGTTAATATTAATAAAAAAAATAGCTTGCGCTATTAGTTAAAAGACTTTATGTAATCTGTGTTTGTTGTATCATTAAATTCTTCAAGAGATTTTGCCAATCTATTCATTTCACTATTGGATAGGTCAGGAATTACTACCTTTAATAATATTTTTAAGTCACCTGCACGATTGGATTTTCTAACACCCTTGCCGTTTAAAATTAGAGTTTTTCCGTTTTGATATGATTTTTTAAGTTTAATGGTTTCATTTCCATATGGAGTTGGTACTAGAACATTATTTTCCTTAATTATGTCAATGAATGAAACTGGATATTCTAGGTATAGATTTAAACCATCTCTTTCAAAGTGTTTATGTTTTTGAACCTTGATTTCAATGTATAAATCACCATTAGGTCCGCCATTTTCCCCTCTGCTACCGTAGCCAGTTATTTTAATTCTTTCACCATTATCAGTTCCAGGAGCTATATTAAATTTAACTTGTTTTTGAACCTTATTTGTTAGATTACCCTTGCAACCAGAACAAGGGTTTTTGTTTATTTTTCCTTGTCCACCACAACTGTTGCAAGTTGTTGTTGAATTAATTATTCCAAAAGGTGTTCTTTGTTGAATTTGACGGTGTCCTGATCCATTACACATTGAGCAAGTAATAATATCGCTTGCGTTTTGTGATCCTTTTCCGTGGCAAATTGAACATTGTTCCCATTTGTAAAGAAGTTGTGTTATTTCAATACCTTTAATTGCGTCATTGAAGCTTATTGTTAATGAGGCTAATTGATCATCACCTCTGATTGGACCAGTATTTCTTTGTGAGCCAAATCCACCGCCAAAAAAACTTGAAAAAATATCACCAAATCCACCAAATCCACCAAAACCTTCAAAACCTTGCGGGCCATCTTCGCTTCCGTAACGGTCGTAATTTTCGCGTTTTTGCTTATCACTTAAAACTTCATATGCTTCGTTAAGTTCTTGCATTTTAGCATCACTTGTACCATCTTTAAGTTTGTCTGGGTGATACATCATTGCTAGTTTTCGATATGCTGTTTTTATTTCTTTGTCAGTCGCATTTTTTGAAACACCTAATATTTTGTAATAGTCTTTTTTACTCATGTTTATTATTTTAGCACAAAGAATGTAAGAGTGCTAAATTAAATTAAAAAAAAGAGTTAAACCCTCTTTCTAAATAATTGATTCTTTGCAATAGTGAATGAAGAATAGTAAGTTTTATAATATGATTCATTCACTATTAAGCCTAAAAATAAGAAATATGCAATAGACGAAACAAACAATGCAATATACATAAAAGTGCCAATTGTGCCGTATTTTTTATAATCAATTTGAGTAGATAAAAATCCAAAAGATGAGATGAATAAAATGTTAGGTATAGCAGCAATAAGCACGCCTGGTAATACTGAATTTCAAGTAAGTTTAAACGAAGGAGAAAATTTGAATAATAGTGTAAAACCAATGTATACAACAAAAATTAAATAGATATAAAATGTGATATAGAAAAATGTTTTTTCTGATGTTGAATCAAATTCAAGGCTAAAAATTTTATAAAAATAAATGTAAATTACAGACATAATAAAAAGGTAAAGCGTTATCGAAAGAACAATTAAGAAACCCTTAATTCTATTTATAAAAAAGTTACCTAATGATTCATGTCCATAAATGTAATTTTGTAGATATATAAATCTTCCTCATCCATTTGAACCAATTCAAGTCGATGTTAGTAGCAGCAGTGTTATTGTTGTATATTGAAATCCAGTGCTAGGACCCACTTGCGGCATTTTTATAACTTGTTTTAAGCCAGGAATTATTCTATCTAAAATAACATCAATAAATATAGTTGAATAATCAGAAATAAATGAAAGTAGCAACACTAAAACAGTTAAAATTGGCACAAATGATACCAAGAAATAAAATGACAAGGAAATAGGAATAAATACTGAATCTGAAGAAATGAATTTTGAATAAGTTCTATCTATGAGTTCGCGACTTTTATTTTTGTTTTTTCAACTGTCTTTTGGTGTGGAAACAAGCAATATTATTTTTATAAATCATTTAATTATTGTTTCTACAATAACCCAACCTTTTGATTCGTTAGGTATTATATTTTTTGAAATTAATGATTTTTTATTACTTTTTCGGTAGGCTTTTTTAAGTTTTTTAAGTTCTAAACCCGTATAAATTTTTTCCTTATTTGTATTCTTCATTATTAATAGAATTATAAAAGTTTATAAAAAAAGCGTTAGTAAATTAATTTTACTAATGCTCATTTATATTATTATTTTTTACTAAATTAATTGAAAAACCAATTCATTTAGTAAATTAACATTCGCAGTTTTCTTCAGATAATTCAATATCTTCTATTCTTTGTTGGTGTCTTCCGCCTTCAAATTGAGTTTTTATATATTCATTAACCATTTGTTTAGCTAATTCAAATGAAACTTGTCTGCCTCCTAGCACCAAAACATTAGCATTGTTATGTTGTTTTGCTAACATTGCGTCTTCTACACTGGCAATTCTTGCGGCTCTTATTCCGTGGTGGCGATTCAATGCATATGAAATACCTAAACCAGTTCCGCACAATCCAATTCCAAATTCAACTTCATTATTTTTAACATAGTTTGCTAATTTGTGACCTTGTAGAGAATAAGATTCTTTTTGTGTTTCGTCTTTTGGTCCAAAATCAACTGCTTGATAGCCCAATGATTCTATATATTCAACAAGTTTATTTTTTAATTCAACTGCCGCATGGTCGCTTGCAAATGCAACTATTTTTTTTGTCATGTTTCTCCTTTTCATTGAAATATTTATTTAAATTATATTTGTAAAAAACATATAAAAATCATAATTTTTTCCTTTTATTAGCAAAACTTTAAAAATACATTATTTATTTGTATGAAAATAACAAAGCAATATGACACAAAAGATTGTGGACTACATGTCTTGCAATATTTAATACAAAAAATTAACAATGAATATATAGAAATAGAAAACTTGAAATTGATGGCTCAATATGGCGAGCAAGGAATAAGTTTAGCTAATTTGACTCATATTGGTGATAAGTTTGGAGTTAAATTAGATTCATATGAGGTTGAATTTGAAAAAATAATAACTTTTAAAAATGACGAATTGCCATTTGTTGTGCTTGTGGATAATAAAGGGTCTGCACACTATCTAGTTGTTGAAAAAATAACTAATTCATCAATATATGTGCAGGATTCTTCAACTGGTAAAAAAACCAAATTATCCTTTGAAAAATTTAAACAAATTTACGCCGGAATTTGCAGTTTTGTGTATAAATCAACTCGTAAAATTAACTCAAAGTTAGAAAAAATCGAAAACAAAATTAAGTCCTATTTTGTACCGACAAAAAATGATATTTGACTTATATTGATTTCACTAATTTCAATTATTTTATGTTTCTCTACATCATTTTTTGTCAAAATTGTTTTTGACAATATTTTGCCCAACAAAATACACAAAGCATTAGTAATAACTTTTGTTGCTTTTATATGGCTCAACATAATTAGATTTATTAGTAGCCTAATTAAAAACATAATCGTTGAAAAAATTGCAAATAAAATTGAATTTAATTTAAAATCGATTGTTTTCGAAAAATTACTTAAACTTCAAAGTGATCAAAAATCAAAACTAACAAACATTGAAATTTTAAAAAGAATAGGGTATATAAGATTAATTTCTGAATATAAGGCCAATTTTATTTACTCATTTTCTACTGATTTGATAACAATCATTTTAAGCTGCTCAATGTTAATATGAATTAGTTTAAAGTTATTTTTAATAATATCAACAATTTGTTTAATTGCGAGTGGTCTAAACTTATTATTCAAATTATATTTTGATAAAAGTTATAGTAAACAAATTGAGGCAAGTCACGATTATGCACAAAAAGAATTTGATAGTATTTATTGCCTTGAATCATTCAACAATTCATTGGATAAAAACTATTTAGAGCTTGTTAGAAATAATTCATTTGTGAATTTTAAAAAACAAGATTTTTCTCTAAAAAAGAACAAATATTTTAACGACTTTGTTGTTGATTGCATTTTGGCAAATTTAACTCAAATAATTGTATTTGCAGGTACATTATTGTTTTATAAAAATGAAATAAGCATTGGAACAATTGTAATGATTCTGACTATATCAAACTTTTTTGTGAGTCCAACACTTTCATTAAGTGCAATAATAATGACGAAAAACATCATTGATAAACATGTTAATATGATTAATTTCTTGCTAAACATTGACCATAAAGAATTTGATAATCAAGGCATAAAGTTAAGCAAAATTGACTCAATTCAATTAAATAATATTGATTTTGGTTATGAAAATAGCAAACCAATTTTTAAAAAATTAAACATGCTCATTGACAAAAATGCGCGTTTAGTTGGTGAAAATGGTTCAGGAAAGAGCACTCTTTTAAAATTATTAAACTTGCGGTTTTACAATTTCTCAGGAAAGCTCTTTTTTAACAATAATGCATGCGAAATAATTGATAAAAATGACTTGTTAAATAACTCAATTCTTTTAAACAATCAGATATATATGCCAAATGATACAATTATTAATTTTCTGACCAGTCAAAAAATAGAAAAAACAAAAACTTTATATGAAAATTTAGAGAAATTTAAACTAAATGAAATACTCGAAAATTTAAATTTAGACCTTTCTACAACCATGATGAATAATGCTTCAAATTTATCATCGGGTCAAAGGCAATTTGTTATTTTGCTTAAACTTTTTACGCAAAAATTTCAACTTATAATGCTGGATGAGGCATTTGAAAACATTGAAAATAGAGTTTATAAAAAATTAAAAAAAGCAATTAATAATTATCAAGATTCAGCATTATTTATTGAGATAAGTCATAATGCAAAAATAATTTCAAATGCAGTGGAGGTTAAAATTGAAAAAACTAACTAGTATAAGCCCTTGAATTTGAGTTGTATGTTGCTTATTAATTATAGGTACCATTGGGTTATTGTATTTTGTTTTAAATTATGAAATTGAAAAAACTTTCAATATAAATTTACATGTTGATGAAAATAAAAAAATGATATTGTTAGCACCCGAAAAGTATTCATTTTATATTGAAAAAGGTAAAAAAACAACAATAAAACATGACCAAAAGTTTTATGATTTAGTCATCAAAGATTTTGCAAATATCAATGGAACTTTAGCAATAAATTTTGGTTCAATACCAAAAAATTTAAAACTTGTAAAAAATACTAATTTGGATGCAATTCTTTATTATGGTCAAACAAAAATATTGTCGCTAATCCTACCATAAATTAATATGAATATTTAATTTAATAATATAATAAAACTATGATTGAAATTAATATTAATATTGAAAATGGAAATAGCTTTAAATATGAAGAAGAATTTAAACAAATTCTTGAAAATTTAGCCGTCTATTTTGATATTAAAAAGCAAATAATTTTAGATGTTTCAATTGTAAATAACAAAAAAATACAAAAACTAAATAAGGAACATAGAGGAAAAAATTATCCAACCGACATTCTTTCGTTCGATTTTGGTGATTCAAGTCTTTATGACAGTTTGCCTTTTCTGCCAATTGGTGAACTGGTTATAAGTCATGAAAAAGTTGAGCAGCAAGCTGTTGAATTTAACCATTCACTAAAAAGAGAATATTGTTATTTGTTTGCTCACGGTCTAGTTCATTTAATGGGGTATGACCATGAGGAAGAAAATGAAAGAATTAAAATGAATAAAATAGTTGATAAAATTTTTGATCCTTTAGGTATCAAAAGAGAGGAATAAAATGTTTGTAGAAAAACTAAAATCATTATTGCAATATTCATATAGTCCTTGATCAAATTTTAAGGTTGCTGCAATAGCTATTGACGAAAATGGCAAAGAGTGACCAGGTGTTAATGTTGAAAATGCGGCTTTTCCATCAGGACTATGTGCGGAAAGATCAGCATTATTTGGCTCTGTGGCACACGGTGCAAAAGTTGGCACATTTAAAGAAATTTATGTTATATCATCTGGTGAAGCAGTAATCTCACCTTGTGCGGGTTGCAGACAAGTTATGACTGAATTTATGGCTGACGATGCACTTGTACACTTATATAATGGCAAAGGCGATGTTCTTAAAACATACAAACTTGTTGAATTGGTACCATTACCAATTAGAAGTGAACAAATTAAATAATGCAAGTTGGAATAGTAACAATTATTGGTAGACCCAATGTTGGTAAATCGTCATTGCTAAATCAAATTTTGAAATATGATTTAGCAATTGTTTCAAATATCCCACAAACAACAAGAGACCAAATTAGTGGAATTTATAATGAACCGGGCTACCAAATTGTTTTTGTTGATACCCCTGGCATTCATAAACCATTGAATAAGTTGGGCGAGGCACTAAACAAAAATGCTTATGAAGCTTTACAAGAAGTTGATTGTGTTTTATTTTTAACACCAATTAATGAACCAATTGGCGGCGGAGATCGAGCAATCATTGAAAAAATAGCTAATTTTGACAATAAAATTGCCATTATTTCTAAAATCGATCTTGCTAAAGATCCAGCAATTTTAGCGGCAAGAATTGAAGAATTAAAAGAACTTGGTTTTACAAAAATTTTATCTGTTTCTACATCTTCCTCAGATTCAATAAGTATGCTAATTTCTGAATTAAAAAAATATACAGAAGTTGGCGAACCTTATTATGATGAAGATTATATAACTGATAAATCAATGCGTTTTATTGCTAAAGAAGTGATTAGGGTTTCTGCAATGAAATTGCTAAGAGATGAATTACCTCACTCAATTGCAGTTGAAGTTAATGAATTTATCGAGGAAGATGAAAAAATTACGATAGATTCAATAATTTTTGTTAAAAAGAACTCGCAAAAGGGTATGGTTATTGGCAAAGACGCTAATATGATTAAGCAAATTGGTATTAATGCCCGCAAACAACTAATGAATTTGTTTGATATCAAGGTTGACTTAAAAATAAAAGTCAAAGTTGCAAATAAATGAATAAATGATGCTAAATTTTTGAAAAAATTTGGTTACTAAGGAGAAATTATGAATAGAAAGTATTTAGACAAAGTTTTTGCAGAACATAAAGTTGATGCAATTGTTTCTGAGGCTTTTCAAACTAGACTTTGATACTCAGGAGTTAAAACAACCGATGGTTATTTAGTAATTGAAAAAGACAAAGCTTATTTATTTGTTGATGGCAGATATATTGAGTATGCAACAAATAATGCTAAAAATGTTGAAGTTAAATTACTTCAAGGCGGTACACTAAAAGAATTTTTTGCCCAAAAACAATATAAAACAGTCGCATACGAAAAAGATTACTTGAATATTCAAACACTTGAATTTTTAAGATCAATTGTTAAAAGCGAGAATGAAGTATTCATTTTGGGTCAAGAATTACGTATTTTAAAATCAGAAGAAGAAATTCAAAAAATTCAAAAAGCGGTTGATATTTCGCTTAAAACTTTATGACAATTAAAAAGATGAATCACACCAGGGTTTACTGAAAAACAAGTTGCTGCAAAACTTAACTATTTATTAAAACTGAATGGTTCTGATAAAGAAAGTTTTGACGAAATTGTTGCTACTGGTAGTTCTTCTGCAGAACCTCACCACCACCCAACAGATAAACCATTAAAGGCTGGAGATTTATTAAAAATTGACTTTGGTTCTTTATACCAAGGTTATTCAGCTGACATAACTAGAACATTTATCTTGTGAGATGAAAGAGGTAACGACACACCTAATGACCCTAAAATGAAAGAAATTTTAGACATTGTTCACGCTGCTGCCAAAGCAGGTAGAGATGCAGTTCGCCCCGGAATTAAAGCAAGTGAAATTGACAAAATATGCCGCGATTATATTGAAAAAGCAGGGTATGGACAATATTTCACTCATGGCACAGGCCATGGTTTAGGTATTGATGTACATGAGCTTCCATCAGTTAGTTCAAAAGCTAGAGATTATGTTCTTGAACCAGGAATGGTTATTACTGTTGAGCCAGGTATTTATATTGAAGGGCTTGGTGGAGCTAGAAACGAAGATGACGTTTTAGTTACTGAAACAGGACGTTTTGTATTCTCAAACCCAGATGAATAAAAAATCAATTTTAGCCTTTTTATAAAAGGCTTTTTTTATTTTAAAAGGCTAAAAAATGGTTAAAAAATTGATTTTTTGTTGTAGTATGTACCATTTTCTAAAAAATGTATATAATAAAACTTATGAAAGAATTAGATAAAATTACCCCCTTAGAAAAAGATTTTAGTAAATGATATACAGACGTTGTTAAGCAAGGAAATTTAATTGCTTATGGACCGTTAAAAGGCACATTGGTATTTAAACCAAATGCTTATGGAATATGAGAAATAATTCAAAAAGAGTTGAATGAATATTTTAAAGAATATGGTGTTCAAAATGTTTACTTACCACTTTTGATTCCTGAAAGATTATTCAATAAAGAAAAAGAACATATTGAAGGTTTTAATCCAGAATTGGCAACTATAACTAAAGTTGGAGATGCAGATCTTGATGAAAAAGTATTTATTCGCCCAACCTCAGAAGTTTTATTTGCTGATTTATTCAAAAATTCAATTGAATCATACAAAGACCTACCAATTATTTATAATCAATGAGCAAATGTTGTTAGATGAGAAAAAACCACTAACCCATTTTTAAGAAGCAGAGAATTTTTATGACAAGAAGGCCACACCTGTCACAATAATGCTATGGAAGCTAGACAATACACAAGAAGCATGATCTCTTTATATGCTAAGTTCATGAAAAACTTCTTAGCTATTCCTGTTATTATTGGCAAAAAGACTCCAAAAGAAAAGTTTGCGGGTGCATGTACAACTTATACTGTTGAAGCTATGATGAAGGATGGGCGAGCACTTCAATCTGGAACCAGTCATTATTTAGCACAAAATTTTTCAAAAACATTTGACATTTCGTTTAAAAATGAAAATAATGATCGCGAATTTGTCTACCAAACATCTTGGGGTGTTTCAACTCGTTTGTTAGGTGCGATTATAATGACTCATGGTGATAATAGAGGGATAATTATTCCGCCTCGTGTTGCTCCTGTTCAAATTGATATTTTAGAATTATTTGGCAATAAAAACGAAAAAGTTAAAAAAGTTGCAAATGATCTTAAAAAGCAGCTATCTAGAACATTTAGAGTTCGTCTTGACGATACCGACAAAAATCCAGGTTTTAAAGCTTCAAATTCTGAAATTCAAGGTACACCACTAAGAATAGAGGTTGGTCCAAGAGATCTTGAAAATAATCAAGTAACAATTGTGAGAAGAGACACCCTTGAAAAAATTGTTTTACCAGTTGATAAAGTTAAACAAACGGTAAAACAATTGTTGGTTGATATACACAACAACTTATACATGCAAGCAAAATATCGTTTGAATGAAAACACAGTTGTAGTTTTAAATTACGACGAGTTTAAAAATCAAATTAAGCAACAAAAATTCGTTCTTGCACCATTTTGTTGCCATGATGAACAAGAAGAATTAATCAAGGAACAAACAGGAGCAACAACTCGTTGTATTCCTAAAACAGTTATTAAACCAACAAAAAATGCTCCTTGCATTACATGTAATAGAGTTACGAAAAGATTTGTTGTTTTTGCAAGAGCATATTAACCACCTAGTTCGCTAGGTTTTTTTATGGGAGTAAAATATGTTTGCATTCGATTTAACTTGTCCGTCACTTTCTCCGTTGGCTAAATATAAAGCTATCAAGGAATTGTGTTTAATAGAAATTGCGCGCGCAAAGCGCAAAAAGCAACTAGCTTTCAATAAAAAAATATCTCAAAGTTTTAAAGAAAAATTAAATAATAAACATCTTTATGATTATGTTTCAGAAAACTTACAAAGAGTTTTAACTTGTATGAGTGATGCTAATAAGGAAATTTTAGAAAAAGATATTCTTAAACCTGAATCAGACAAAGAATGATGAGAAGATATCTGTTCAAAAACCACTTATTACAAACGCAGAACACAAATGATAAATGAATTTATTTTTTATTATTTTGACTAAAAACAGCCGCTGAAAAGCGGCCATTTTAATTCGTAATTAGTAATTTCTGTTATTAACAATAAATTATTAATAAATTTAGTATTATTTTAAATGTAGCAATTTTGGTGTTGGAGGATTATGGATATTTGTAATAAGCGTTTTAAAGTATTTTGTCAATCAATTAATTTTCCTATTCCAAAAGATTTGCAACAAACTGAGTTAATTATCAATTCAATTGATAAGAAAACTGACTTAATGGACATTGATATTATTTTTAAAGATGAAGTTTCCGTATCTTCGTATTTTGCTCTTTACAATGCCATATTAAATGAAAAATTATATAACATTAAAGCAACTTACACTTTTGACCTACTTCAATATAAAAAGAATAATTTGGTAAATTTTATATCATATTTAATGACAAAAAATAAGTATATTAAGCTACAAAAAATTAATTGAGCAAAAGAGTTAAAAACAGTAAACGATTTTGAAAATGAAATAATTTTTCAAGATCAAAACTCTTTTTTAGATCTTGAAAATTGTGTTAAAAATCTTGTCAACGATTTACATGAATATGGTTTTAAAAAAATTGAAATTAAAGCCACACTTAACAAGGTTGAATATGCTGAATTAACTTTCGAAAATGAAGAACAATTAAAACAAAATCAACTGAAATTTCAAGAACTTTTAAATAAACATAAAGCCAATCAATCAAATCCAATAAACACTACTCAAAAATTTACTCCCAAAAGTAATTGATCACAAAGAAATTACATGAAGTGTTTAATTGCTGAATTAAAAAATAAAGAGAATAAAGACAAAGTTGTAATTCAAGGAAAAATATACAATTATGAATATTCTCTATCAAAAAATAAACATGTTTATTTAATTAGTTTGACAGACTACAACGATGCAACAAATGTTAAATGGTATAGAGATGAAATTTTAGATGAAAATGCTCTTCAAACATTGAAAATAGGCTCTTGAATTAGTGTTTCGGGTTCAATTTCTAAGTCAATGTTTAACAATGCTGAGGCATTTATATTTGTTGATTCAATAAGTCCAATTTCTCCACTAGTTGAAGAAACGATTGATAAAAGTCCTGCAGAAAAAAAACGAATCGAACTTCATGCATGCTCAAAATTAAGCACAATGGATGGTTTAATTGATCCAGAAGACTTGATCAAACGAGCTGAAAAGTATGGTATGCCCGCAATCGCTATAAGCGACTTAGATGCTGTTCAAGGTTTTCCTAAGTTTTATCAAACTGCACAAAAATCAAGTGTAAAACCGCTTTTTGGTGCCAGTTTTTCAACATTTACAAAAAAACCTAATTTGTTTTTAGGAAAAAAAGCAACTGGTAAAATTTCTGATTCAGAAGTTGTAGCATTTGACATTGAAACAACCGGATTAAGCCCTCGTTTTCATGAACTAATTGAGTATGGTTCACACACTGTTAAGCCCAGCTCAATTGATTCAAATCAAGTTCAGTTTTTAATTAAGCCAACTGAAAAAATTAAACCTTCAACAACTAGATTAACTGGCATTAGACAATTTGACATTGATTCAAAAGGTTTAGATTATAGAGTTGCTCTTTTAAAAATTTATGATGATTTAAATAACAAAATTGCTATTGCTCACAATGCTAAATTTGACTTTAATTTTATAAAAGAACAGTTTAGATTAAATAATATGGAATTTCCAAATGTTACAGTCATTGATACGTTGGTTCTTTCGAGATTAATTTTTCCTGAGCGAAAAAAACATTCATTAGGTGATTTGGCTGCTAATTTAGGTGTTAATTATGATACAAATGTAGCTCACCGAGCAGATTATGATGCTGCTGTTTTGGGTTCAATTTGAGTTGAGTTAATGCATCAAATGAACATTAAAGGAATTAAAACGTTTGAAGATTTAGATTCTTATGAGCCAGAAATTAAATATAAAGAACGTTTTGCGTATACTGTTAGTACACTTGTAAAAAATCAAAATGGTCTAAAAAAACAATTTGCAATGATCAGCAATTGTTTAACAAAAAATTTTAATTATGGACCGAAAACCTATTTTGAGGATTTAAAAAGCGATCCAGATATTTTGCTTGGTTCTGGGTCATTAAGGTCAAAACTTTTGGATAATTATTTTTATTCAACACGTGAGAGTTTTATTGAAGAAATTCAAAGATATGATTATATTGAAATACCAGCTCCGCAATGTTTAGAACATTGGATAAAAAATGATTTTATAACTAGAGAACAATTAGAATTTGCTTTGACTGATATTATTGAAACTTCAATTGAATACGGAAAAATACCTGTTGCAATATCTGATGCAAAATATTTAGATAACCATCAAAAGAATGTTTATGAAATACTAGTAAGTGCAAAAGGTATTGGTGGAACTAGACACTATTTACATAAATTTGACAAATTAAGAGACCAATGAGATTGAATTCCAAATTTAACTTTATTAACTACTGATCAAATGTTAGATCAATTTAGTTTTTTAGAAGATAAAAAATTATTAGAAGATGTTGTTATAAATAACACACATAAAATAGCCAACATGTGTGAAGATGTTGAGGTTATTAAAAAAGATCTTTACACACCTAATTTTGATGATTCCGCAACAAAACTTAAAGATTTAGTTTACAATAATGCAAAGCTAAAATACGGTGAAAATTTACCTAAATACATTGAAAATAGAATTGAAGCCGAACTAACCCCAATTATTAAGTACGGATTTGATGTAATCTATTGAATATCACACAAATTGGTAAAAAAATCTCTTGATGAAGGATATGTAGTTGGTTCAAGGGGATCGGTAGGTTCTTCACTTGTTGCTACACTATCAAGTATTTCCGAAGTTAACCCATTAGATCCTCATTATTTGTGTAATAAATGTAAAAAATTTGAACTAGCAAATATTGATGGTGTAAAATCGTGCTACGATTTGCCTTCAAAAAAATGCGAAAATTGTGACATTGAAATGGATAGAGATGGACATTCAATTGCGTTTGAAACATTCCTAGGATTTAATGCTGATAAAGTTCCTGATATTGATTTAAACTTTTCGGGAGAATTTCAATCTGTTGTTCATAACGAAGCTAAAAAAATATTTGGTGATACTCATACCTTTAGAGCCGGAACAATATTAACTGTAAAACCTAAAACTGGTTATGGTTATGTAAAAAGCTTCTGCGAGGAAACAAAAATAGAATATTCAACAAACTTTATGGATTATTTATCTAGACAACTGGACGGAGTTAAAAGAACAACTGGCCAGCACGCAGGTGGAGTTATTATAATTCCTAAAGAATACGATGTTTTAGATTTTACTCCAATTAATTACCCTGCTGATGATACTGATTCTACTTGATTCACTACTCATTTTGAATATAAAGCAATCCACGACAATGTTTTAAAACTTGATTTACTTGGACATGATAATCCAACAATTATTAAAATGCTTGAACAATATACCGGTATCAAAATAAGCGAATTACCAAAAAATGATGCAGATGTTATAAAAATATTTTCATCAACAGAGCCAATGGGTATTAAACCTAGTGATATTGGTGGCGAAACTACTGGTGGAATTGGACTTCCTGAATTTGGAACAAGCTTCGTTCGTCAAATGTTACAGCAAACACAACCTAAAACATTTCAAGATTTAGTTTCTGTATCAGGATTAAGTCATGGAACAGACGTTTGACTTCAAAATAACCAAGATTTAATAATGGATCATGGGTTGACTCTTCCTGAAATATTTAGTTGCAGGGATGATATTTTGTCAAAATTAGTTGAGCAAGGTGTGCCAAATAAATTTGCTTTTGACATAATGGAAAAAGTAAGAAAAGGAAAAGGGGTTTCTAAGCAAGAAGAGGAAGAGTTGATTAAATATAATGTCAAAGATTGGCAAATTGAATCAATGAAAAAAATCAAATATATGTTCCCTAAAGCTCATGCTGTTGCGTATGTTTTAATGGCTTGATGAATTGCTTGATACAAAATACACAAACCACTTGCGTTTTATGCTTCGTATTATGCAACCCATGCTAAAGCAGTTGATATTGAAAGCATGGTTGATGTTCAATTCGGCAATCGTTCAGCTAACAAATTAGTAAAAATTCAATCCACCCCTAAAAATGAATTGAGTACCAAAGAAACTGATCTAATTCCAACTCTTGAAATAACTCGAGAGCTTTATGCCCGCGGATTATACATTGACAACATTAATTTACAACGTTCACTAGCTCATGAATGATTAATTGATGAACAAAGAAAATGCTTAATTCCACCATTTAAATCGCTTGATGGTTTAGGAGATGCTGTTGCTGAATCAATTGTTTGTGCAAGATCAATTAAACCTTTCAGTTCAATACAAGATTTTGCATTAAGAGGCAAAGTTAACAAAACATTAGTTGAAAAATTACAAGATATTGGCGCTTTTAAAGAGCTTGATGAAACTGACCAAATGCGCTTATTTTAAATTCAAAAAGGAGAATATGAATAACTATACAAAAAAACCAACATTCTGAAATGTTTGTCTACTTATCATAATGGTAACTTTTATTGGTTTTGGTGGCGGAAATGCTATGATGCCAGTTATCAAACGTTATGTAGTTGACAAATATCAATGATTAGATAATGATGAATTTGACCGAAATGTAGTTGTTACAAATATGTTGCCAGGACCTATGGCTATTCAATCGCTTACATATATCGCGATAAGGGCATTGGGAACTTTTAAAGGTATTTTAGCAGTAGTTTTTGCTTCAATGCCACACGTTGCACTGACAATTTCATTGATTTTCGTAGCAAACTTAGTTCCGTGTGATTACTTAATTGTTATTCAAACTGGAGTTTTAGTTGCTATTACAGGAAGTTTGATTGGCTTTGCTTGAAACTACTTTAAAAAAGGAATAAAAGAAACAAAAATTAGTTTGTGAATAATATTATTTTTAATAACCCTTGCTTTTTCGGTTTTTGTTCCTACACCCTACAACATCCCAGTTGCAATAATGTTTTTAATAATCGCAATTTATTCAATAATATTTCTTGTAAAACGCAAACAAGAAAGAAAATTAAAAGCAACTCCAATTAAAAAAGAGGAGGAAAAATAATGCATTTTGTAGCTTTATTAGTTTGCATCCCATTGATTGCATTTGTTTCTCTTTCGGTTTTTGGTGGCGGCCAAATATTCATGCCAATTTTTAATTGATTATGAACATCCCTTGGCTCATGATTTGGTATAAAAATACCAGAAGAATTAATCAATAATGTTTTTGCTATTTCTAATTCAACACCCGGAATTTTGAGTCCAAAGTTCGCGACAATTACTGGTTATATGGTTGCTGAGGGTCAATGATGAGGATTCATAGCAATGTTTATAACATATTTAGCATTTGTGCTTCCTGCTATTTTCATGATGAAGTTAGCTCTAAAATATTCAGATAAGTTTCACGATGCTAAATATTTCAAAAATTTAATTAGAATAATGAACCCAGTTGTTACAGCAATCATTTTTGCATTAGTAATTCAACTATTTATTGGACTTATTGCACCTAATTTAGTCTTTAATAAATCTGCACAAGAGTATATTTCTATAACAAACTCTTCACCTAAATCAATATTCTTTTCAGGTTGAAGATTGTATGCATTATGATGTTATGTTCCAAGTGGTATTGCAATAAGTTTATATTTATACAATAAAAAAATACCAATGTTGGGCCTTATTCTTGCAAATGTTTTGGTTGCTTTAGTGATATTTCAACCTTGGTTAAAATAATGTACATTTGTGCATTTTTTTGTACAAATTTTGAACCAAAATTTCACTTATTAATTCATTTTACTATTGATTAGGTAAATTTACATTTAGTTAAATTTAAGGGTAAATAAAAAGTTAACTAATTAGTTAACAGTTTTTACTTTTTTGATTTTAAGGGGCTCAAGTGAATAAGATTCAACCTTTTTGATAAAATTAATGTATTCATCCAATCTAGTGAATTTATTAAAACTTTCTTCTGAACTTCAACGTTCAAAAATGAAAAATTTATTTGCTATTCAGTAACCATCAATTGATAAATTCAACTCTTGTTGTTTATTTCTGTAAATTCAATCTTCAATATATTTAGAAAACTCTTCTTTGTTTTCTTTTTTGATTTTTAATTCTTTTAAAACTAAGTAAATCATATTTCTCCTATTTAAGTCTTGCAAAAAATGCGAATTTTTCAGTTGGAATTACATTGTCAAATTTACTAAAATCATTTATTTTGTCAAGTTCAAATCCATTGATATTTAGTGCTTTAGCAACTTCTTTTATTTTTTCTGGCATTGAAACTTGTAAAGCTCAAGCAGCTGCATAAATACCATTTAATAATCTATTCAAGATTAAATTCAATTCTTCTTTATTTTCCGTTAATTTTCAAGGCATAGTTTCATCAATATATTTATTTAATCTTGAAGATAAGTCCATTATTTTTCTTATACCTTTATCAATTTTGAATTTATCCATTTGAATTGTAAATTCATTGATAAAGGTCAAAATTGCATTTTCTATTTCTTGATGTAAATTATCATTTGACGCAACATATTTCACCCCATTTGTAAATGAATTTGAAATCATCTTTAATGTTCTTGATATTAAGTTTCCAAAGTTATTTACAAGGTCAGAATTTATTGTTTCACGCAATTTTTCTTCACTAAAATTGCCATCTTCACCAAAAATAATTTGACTTGCAAAATAATATTTAATCATTTCATGGTGATAATTTTCGTATAAATATTCCGGATCAATTGCGTTTCCTAAAGATTTAGACATTTTTCTACCATCTTTATCTCTTAATAATCCATGGCTTAATATGTGTGTAGGCTGTTTTATATTGATTGCTTTTAAAAATATAGGTCAATAAATAAAGTGGAATCTTGTTATTTCTTTACCTAAAACGTGTACTATTTCATCGCCATTCTCTCAATATTTTTTAAAATCTTCACCTTGATTTTCAACATCGAAACCTAAGGCAGTAACATAATTAAATAAAGCGTCTAACCATACATATAAAGTATGTTTAGTATCCTCATTAATTGGAATAGCTCAATTAACATTGGTTCTTGTAACTGATAGGTCTTCAAGACCAATATTCACAAAATTATTTTTGATTTCAAATAAAGTTTTGTCTGGTAATAAAAATTCAGGATTATTTTTTACATATTCAATCCACCATTTTTCAAATGCTGAAATTTCAAAGAAATAACTTTCTTCAGCCATTGAAACTAATTTGTGTCCTGATGTAGGGTGAAAATATTCGCCATCAACTAAATTTGCTTGCGATTTTGTTAAGAATTCTTCGTCTTCAACTGAATATAATCCTTCATATTGGCCCTTATAAATGAAGCCCTTTTCAAGAAATCAACTAAAAATGTTTTTAACTGCTTTTTCATGATTTTTTGAAGTGGTTCTTGAAAAATAATCAACTTTAATAAATCATTTTTTTCATGTTGCAATATATTCTTCAACAAGAGAATCAACAAATTCTTTTGGATTTTTATTTATTTTTTTTGCTTTATTTTCAATTTTTTGACCATGTTCATCTGAACCGGTCAAAAATTTCACATCGTAACCCATAATTTCTTTATAGTTAGCTATAGTTCTTGCCATAATTGTTGAATATAAGTGGCCAATGTGCAAAGACCCTGATGCATAATAAATAGGTGTTGTTATATAAAAAGTTTTTTTCATAATTACTCCTAAACTTTTATTGGCTTATATAATTCTTTAATTTCTGGCAAATAATCGTGATTATTTTTATCTTCAAGAGAGTGTAAATATAGATTTGGTAAAAAGTGAACTCCTCAACCTGCTTGATATCTATATTCAATTAAGACAAGTTTAGGCTTGTCATTTACTCTTGGTATTATAAATTGAATTCTTTTTGGCTCAAAATTGTATTTACGTGAGTGTTCAAAACAATCAACCATTCGCTCAACTGGCACAACCATTGTCAAATAACCCTTTTGTTCAATTATTTTAGAACAGCCAATAAATATTTGCTCTAAATTTAGGGTAACTTCAAAAGTTGCAATCTTCATTTCCTCGGTAATTTTTTTACCAATTTTTGTACTTTGAACTGTGTAAAATGGAGGATTAATAACAATACTTTGATATTTTTTTAAAGATTGCTTGGCATGATTTGCATAAAAATTATTGAAATCTTCGCAAATTACATTTATCTGTTTTTCTTTATTATTTATTTCAACATTATGCTGAGCTAGTGTTGCTGCTTTTTGTTGAATTTCTATTGCATCTATTTTAATTTTCGGGTTTCTGTCAGCAATAAATATAGACAATGCCCCATTATTAGTGCCAATTTCCAATATGTGTGTAATTTTTTTATTTAAAAATACAAAATTACCAAGCAAAATAGTGTCAACAGAATAGTTAAACATATCTTTGTCTTGATAAATATATAAATTTGAATCAAATCCTAAAGAATTTTTAACAATATTTCTATTTGAAAAATCTGCCTTTTTTGTCATTATTAAATCTCTTTTTAATATTCGAATAATAGTCAGCGTAGTTTTTAACAAAACATGCATCAACTTTACCATTTATTGGGTCAGTCTTAGTGATTACAACTGATACTTTATCGCCTAAACGATATTTATTTTTGGTTTTTTCGCCAACTAATTCAGTTAACTCAAAGTTGGCTTGATAATTGTCATCACTCATTGTTGAAACGTGAACTAGGGCATTCGTTTTGTTGTCGAATTCAACAAAAACACCAAATTTAACAACACTAACTATTTGACAATTGAAACTTTGGCCAATTTTATCCCTAAAATATGATGCGTAAAGCAAATCATTTGTGTCTCGTTCTACTTGCATAGCACTTGTTTCTGAGTCGCTATTTTGTTTAGCAATAACAGGAAGAATTTTATTTAAATGTTCAATCTTTGTACGATCATTATTGAATAAAACGTCTCTTATTGCTCTATGCACCATTAAGTCAGGATATCTACGTATAGGGCTTGTAAAATGGCAATAAAATTCCGAGGCTAAACCAAAGTGACCAATATTGTTTGGATCATAAATTGCTTTTGACATTGCTCTTAAAAACATTATTTGTAGGAAGCTATCAAAGCGTTGTTGTTTTATTTTTTCAATTGTATTTTGGAATGATTTGGGCGAAATATTGTTTGAATCTATGTCAACTTTTATATTTAAAACATTCATTACATTTTTAAAATAATTTAGTTTCTCATCGCTAGGTGATTCATGAACACGATACAAAATTGGTATTTTATGTTTTGATAAAATTTTAGCTGTTTCTTCATTGGCTCTGACCATGAAATCTTCAATCATTTTTTCACTTTCACCAGATTTATCACAGACAACATCAACAATATTATTGTCTTTATCAAATATTATTTTTGGTTCTTCAATTTCAAAATCAATATAGCCTTCTTCATTTTTTACTTTACGTAATTTTTGAGTTAATTCATAGCATAAAGAAAGCATTTTATTTAATTCATTATTGTCGAATTTCTTATTATTTTGAATGAATTCGTTAACTCTGGTATAAGTTAAGCGGTATTTTGAATTGATAATTCCAGGAACTAATTTTGCATCAACAGTTTGTCCGTAATTGTCAATTTTTATAATTATACTCATTGTTAATCGATCTTCATTTGGGTTTAGAGAACATATTCCATTTGAAAGTTTTTCAGGTAGCATTGGGATAACTTGGTTTGCGAGGTATGTTGAAGTCCCTCTTTTTAAAGCCTCTTTATCAATTTCACTATTTTCTTGAACGTAGTAACTAACATCTGCAATATGAACAGCAAGTTCATAAAATTTATTGTCTATTTTTTTGACATTAATTGCGTCATCAAAATCCTTGGTATATTCACCATCGATGGTAACAACTAAATCATTTCTAAAATCAAATCTATTTTTTAAATCTTTAGTTTGGACTTTGTCCGGAATTTTATTTGCTTCATCTAAAACATTTTTTTCAAAACCTTTTGGTAATTCACGTTCAGAAAGTAATGTTTTAACATAACAAAGTGGATCTTCAACATTTGACACTTTTTCAATAATATCGATTTCAATAATTTTGTCTTTTATTGATTTTATTTTAGCTATTACTACATCATTAATTCTTGCGTCTTGTTTGAATTCATTAATAATAAATTTATGTCCAGCAAATTCTTTTTTAAGGGGTTTAAATGATAAATATGAGTTGTTTAGCTCTAAAACACCTGAAATTTTAGTAGCATTTCTTTCTATAACTGCCAAGACTGAGGCAAATGTCTTTTCAGAACCATCTAATTGTTTATAAACTGCGGCTTTGACAATATCTCCAGAAAGTGAATTATTGAAATTATTTGAAGGAACAAAATATGATATTTTTTCTTCTTCGTCCTCTGTTTGAATGTTTATAAATCCAAATTTGCCATCTTGCGCAAAGCGAATTTGTCCCTCAATTTCGCATTTAAAAACGACTGCAACAAATGTTTGATCTCTAGTTTTAACAAGTAAGTTTTCATCCAACATTTTATTAATTGATGAAGTTAATTCATGATTTTTATTGAAAGGTATTTGTAATCCTTTTGCTATTGACAAAAAATTACAATTTGGTTTAGCTTTAACATAGTTGTGAATTTTTTCAATTAGTGTCATATATTATTTAACAAATATTTTCAGTAAAAGAGCAAGAATTATCAATCCCACACCAAGAGATAACATTGCTCATTTTAAGAATTTTTTTGTACCCCTTTCCTTTGAAGTTTTAAAAAGTTGTAAGTCACTTGACCCTACAAGTGCTCCCGAAAAACCATTTGAATCAGGAGACATTATCAATGACACAATAATAATTATTACTGCGACCACAAGGATTATTATAGAAACAATTAGTGTTAGCATGCTACTCCTTAATATTAATATTCTATATTATATATTAGATAAATAATTTCTATACTAAATAATATTTTCACTCTTTATTTTTTTACTTTTTGAATTGAAAAATCAAAAGAAAAAGTCAAAAAATAAAATAAAATAATTTACTTAAAAAAATGTCATTTTTGTTTGATCATATTAATATTAAAATTAATTATATAAATATTTACTTTAATTTATAATATAACAACTATGAATATGAAAAAGAATGCTAAAAATGCTATTATTATTTTTGTTGGACCTAGTGGAGTGGGAAAAGGGACTATTGAACAAATACTATTCAAAAATGAACTTTTAAAACTTAAACTCTCAATATCAGCAACTACAAGACAACCACGTTCTGGCGAAGTAAATGGTCAGCATTATTTTTTCATTTCAAAAGATGAATTTACTTCAAAAATCAATAATAATGAACTTATTGAATACAATTTCCACTTTGATAATTACTATGGAACTTTATTCACTGAAATTGATCGTATTCACAATGAGGGTTATGTACCATTTTTAGAAATTGAAACAAAAGGTGCGAAAAAAATTCTTGAAAATACTTCAATTTCAAAGAAATACAACATAATTACAGTGTTTATTCTGCCGCCAACATTTGAGGAACTAGAACAAAGAATTATTGGCAGAAACACTGAAACCGAAGAGTCAATCACTAAGCGAATGATTAAAGCTAATGAAGAACTTGCAGAGCAAGATATTTTTAAATATAAAGTTGTTAATGATGAACCTTATCGTGCAGCAAATGAAATTACTGAATTATTAATGAAAGAGTTATATGAATAATTTAGCAGAATTAAGTGTAGTTGGTAATGTTCGAATGGAAAATGAAGATCGTGCGGCCGCATTAAACAAAAATACAACATCAATGCTTATAATTTGCGATGGTATGGGTGGTCATTTTGGTGGTTCTTATGCATCTTCAATAACAGTGAATATATTGAAAAACGCATTCAATTCGCAAATTCCGTTGAAAAATGATTCAATTGAAGAATATGCTAATTGATTTAAACAAAATATTGATAAAGCGCGCGCTGAAATGAAAAAATTAGGTGAGCATGATGAGGCACAACTTGATATGGGAACAACAGTTGCTGCTGCAATATTTGATACAGAGAAAAAATTCTTTTATGTTTTTAATATTGGTGATTCACGTACTTATATTTTGACAGTTAATGGCGATTTAGTGCAAATAAGTATCGACCATAACTTGCTAAATAGATTAATAAGAGAAGAAGGAATGCCTGAAGCCAAAGCAAAAAAAATTAAGCATAATACAGCTTTAACTTCTGCACTAGGCCCTCAAAAGAAAACAAAAATTGAAGTTTTTGATATCAGTAATGATATTGACAAAATTTATAGTGTTTTATGCACTAGTGACGGAGTTCATGGCTTTGTTGATAAACCTTCAATTGAATTAACCCTAAAAAGAGAAAAAAATGCGCAAAAAACTGCAGAAGAACTTGTTAAATTAGCCCTAGAAAATCGCTCTACAGATAATGCTTCTGTTGCCTATTCAATAATAAATTCACCAAAATGGAGTAAATAATGTTACCAGCAAGCACGAGTAAAGTATATGAAAAATACAAAATTTTAAGCACCTTAGGAAATGGCGGGTTTAGTGTAGTTTTTAAAGTCCAAGAAATAAACCCGCCACATGAAATTTTTGCGTTGAAATATTTTCAAATAAAAGAAAATAGCGACAAAGAAAATACAATAAAAAGATTCAAACAAGAGATTGAAATTTACAAGAAAATTAATTCAAATATGGTGGCTAAATTTATAGATGCATACACAGACGACGAAGAGCAATTTTTAGTCATGGAATATGTTGAAGGTGATAATTTAACTCAGCATATTGCTAAAAACGGGAAATTAATACCAAGAACGGCCATAAAATACGCAATGCAAATTGCAGAGGGTTTGGGCGAATTACACAATAGTAAAATTATTCACAGAGATGTTAAAAGTAGCAACATTATTGTTACAAAAGATAGAAATATAAAATTAATTGACTTTGGTTTGTCTTTGGGAGATGACTCACAAAGACTAACCCAAGATGCCAAAATAATAGGTTCTTTATACTATTTAGCACCTGAATTGTGTGAATCTGGTAATACGCCCACAATCCAATCTGATATTTATGCTCTTGGAATAATGGTTTATGAGATGCTAACTGGCCAATATCCTTTTAAGGGTGCAAATCCAGAGGAAACAATTCGCAAACAAAAATTTGCTCAAATGCCTGATATCATGAGATACATTGATTTGCAAGCACTAGCCAATGTTATTTATAAGGCAACCAATAAAAAACCAGAATACAGACACCAATCAATGTGAGAATTTAGAGAAGACATCAAAACATCAGCCTCATCAGAACGTTATTATGAAAAGCCATATAATGCAAAAAAAGCAAGGGCTAAGAAAAATATTCAAGATGTCATAAATTCAAAAACATTCTTATATTCTTGTTTAATATTTTTATTACTATTGTTGATTATTGGTGTAATTTTACTAGTTGCATTGATTTAGGAGTAATGTGAGAGGAAAAATTTATTCTTTAACTGGCGGAAAATACCATATTAAAGATTTGCAAGGCAATATGCATTTTTTGCCTGCTGCTGGAATTTTTAGACACAAAAATATAACACCAATTGTTGGAGATATTGTTGAATTTGAACCACAAAAATTTATTAGCGAAATATATGAGCGAAAAAATTCTTTTATTAGACCTAAAGTTGCTAATATTGACACAATTATTGTAGTTATGTCTGTTGTTGAACCGGATTTTCAATCTTACTTAGTTGATAAATATTTAGCATTTGTTGAATCGCACGATATTGAACCGCTATTATTTATAACTAAAATTGACCTAGCACTTTCGAATTGAAAAGATGTTTATAAATCAATGGGCTATCCTGTTTATGAAATTGATTATAAAAACGGGAATTTAAAACAAGATTTACGTTGTATTTTTGAGGGAAAAGTTATATCTTTAATGGGGCAAAGTGGTGTTGGCAAAACAACATTTATAAATGCTGTTGCTGGCACAAATTTTGAAACTCAAGAGATTTCAAAATTTGCAAACCGTGGCAAGCATACAACACGAGTAGTTCAAATTATTGAAACATTAGGTGGCGAATTAATTGACACTCCTGGTTTTAGTTCGCTGGACATAAATTTAGAACCAATTAAGCTCGCAAATTCATTCAAACAGTTTAAAGAATTGTCAAAAATGTGTAAATTTAAGTCGTGTTTGCATGTTGATGAGCCTGAATCTTGGTGTAATGTAAAATTGCATCTTAAAGATGGAACTATTCCTGAATTTAGATATAAAAATTATTTAAAAATGATGAAAGAGGCTAAAAATGAATAGAAAAAATGTTACACCTTCTTTATTAAATGTTGAGTATGGTAAAAGAGCGCAAATGGCACAAACATTGATTAATGAAGGTATTAAATGAATTCATTATGATGTTATGGATGGTAAATTTGTACCAAATTTAGCTATTGAACTTGAAGAAATAAAACAAATAAAGCAATCGACAACAAAACACTTTATGGATGCTCACTTAATGGTTGAAAATCCCCTAACTTATATAGAATATTACAAAGATGTTGTTGATGTTATTACAATTCATTTCGAAGCTATTAATAAAAAAGAACTATTGGATTTTCTTAAATCAAAACACCATGATTATAAAATAGGTTTAGCAATTAAACCAAATACTGAGGTAAAAGAAATTGAAAAATTCCTACCGTATTTAGCTCTTGTTCTTGTTATGTCTGTTGAGCCTGGAGCAGGCGGGCAAAAATTCATGCCTAATGCTTTAGATAAGATAAAACTTTTAAAAGAGTTAAGAACTAATAAACAATACACATATTTAATTCAAGTTGATGGCGGAATAAATGAAACAACAGGGCCTCAATGCTTTAAAGCGGGTGCGGATGCGTGCGTTGCTGGTACATTTTTAATTAAAGAACCAACAAAAGCAAGAATTGATTCGATTCTAGGTTAAAAATAACCATTTCAATTGAATTTATATTGGAATTAGTAAATATTAACTAGGTATTTATTCCTAGTTTTTTTAATTTACAATAGATTATCATAGTGGAAATTAAAAAATCATTTTTTGGACAAATTCAATTACTAAATATTTCTAAAGCTTTAATTACACTAAAAAATTTACGATAAAAAAGTGGAATATTTTGTGATAAAGTATTTTTATTGGTTTGATAAACATCATTTTTAAATTATGTTTGTTATTTATGCAAAAATTAAAATATAGATATTAATAATATGGAGTTTTAAGTGAAGCCAGTTGCAAAATTTATTTTTCCCACAATTTTATTACCACTATTACCTATTAGTTGTACGCAAAATAAAACCAATCAATATACAAAAAACACATTTCTTGAGAATGCTTTAAAAGAAAAATTTAATATTGAATTTAATTCAACAAAACATCCCGATTTTACACAATTATTAATTCAAAATTTGTTGTTTAATAACATTAATTTATCCGTGGAAAAATATGTTAAAGATTATTTTATTAACACTGTTAAAAACTTTTCTAAAGTAGATTTAGATTACTTATCTTTTTTGTATACAATCAATAACCCGCGTATTGATTTGAATTTTTTCGAAGATAAGTACTATGACCAACATAATTCATATTATCCCGAGAATTATTTTAAG
Organism: Mycoplasmopsis bovigenitalium; assembly: GCF_002356075.1. NCBI lineage: Bacteria > Bacillati > Mycoplasmatota > Mycoplasmoidales > Metamycoplasmataceae > Mycoplasmopsis > Mycoplasmopsis bovigenitalium. The sequence continues at coordinate 595,231 of NZ_AP017902.1, forward strand.
TCACAAAAAAACAATCTTTTTAGGATAACTGCAAATAGTAAAAATCACGAGCAAACAACTAACCCGATAAAAGCAATTAGTGTTCATGAAAAAGCAAAGTTATATTATTCACCTTATTATTGACGAAAAAAACACCCTTATGACCAAAAAATTATTACGCGTGAATATTTTTCGCCAACTGATCATTTTCATAGGTACCTTGAACATATAAATAACTATTTTGTTAAATCGTACTCAGAACTATTAATCCAATATTTAAGACCTTTTGGCACTTGAGAAATTCCAAATAAACCTAAAAACGATCCTAAACAAATACGGACACCAAAATTTGATGAACAATCATTTAAGGAAAGTAGATACCCTTATAAAGTTAAAAATATTCACATTGGCGATGAAACCGAGTATAAGCAACTTAATTTAGAAATAACTGATGTATTTAATGAATTTACTGAATATCAATTATATGTTAATAAATCTGAATTTGGTTTTGAGAATAGGGTTGGTTACGAATTAAAAATTGTTAAAAACATTAAACCAATGACATATGATAAATTCATCGAAATGTTGGCAAATAATAGGGTTGAAAACGCTACAACAAAAAAATTTTCGTTTAATTTAGGTTACAGCATTACTAATATGTATCCAAATTACAAAAAATGATTTTATGTTTATGCAACAGATGCAAGATTACTTCATGCGATTGATGATTTCAATATTATTAACATAGGAAAATTAATTGAGCAACACAATAAGCAAACAAACTCTAATGAAGATATTATTGTGTTTACTTCTTAGTTTGTTTAAAAATAACCAATTCAATTGAATTTATATTGAAATTAGTAAAAATAAGCCAGGCATTCCTGGTTTATTTTGCATAATTTGCTACTATCGCGCTTTTCTTTGAATAGGTTTTGTTGAAAATTTTTTGATGAATAATGCTTTTAGTGAAATTGGTATATAAGTCAGCATAAAAGTCGGGTAAGCTAATATTGAAATAAATTTTTGCCATTTGTTTGCTTTTATTCTCTTTTTATTTTTAACAACAACAAAAATCCCTTGTAAAAATAAGTTGATTCAAATTGTGAATAAAATAATTAATGGCGTAGATAAAATATATATTAATGTACTTGCTAAGTTAAATTCAGAATATACATGCTCTAGACCATTGTTTTTGATTAATAAAAAGCTAGCTAAATATAAACTTGATGTTATAAGATAAAGTAATATGTTAGTTAAAAAAGTTATTATTGCAGGAAAAATCATTAAATAATTGCTATACGCAGAAAATTTACTGCGTTTTGGTTTGAATAATGAACAAAATACACTACCACCATACATTTTAAAGACTTGATTAAATCCAACAGATCATCGTGTTCTTTGTTTAATTGAGTCTTTATAAACAATTGGCTGCTCATCATAAAAGATCGCATTTTCTGCGTAATTTGTTTTTATATTATTGATCAATAATCATTGGGAAAATTCTACGTCGTGGCTTAAACTATTAAAATCTCAGAAATTAGTTTGTTGCAAAATTTCCCTTGTGAATGAAAACCCAGTGCCATTTATGTATTGTGGTGCATTGAAAAGTGAACGTGATTTATTATTTATGTCTGATTCTTTGATGAATTGAATAGCATATGAACTCGAAATTCAATTATCTTTGAAATTAATTGAATTTCGATATGAGGTAACTACACTACATTCGTAGTAATCATAGGTTTTGTTGACTTCAGATACCCAGTTTTCATCAAGTAAATTATCTGCATCAAATGAACAATAGCAATCATACTTATCTAATAAGTTATTATCCCTTATATATCTAAGCGCATGTTGAATTGCAAAGTTCCCCCCCCTGTTTATATTATTAAATCTTTCAAGAACATTGACTCCAAGTTTCTTGCCAACGTTATATGTAGCTCTATTATCTGTGCAATTATCGGCGACAAGATAAATATCAATTAAACCATAATATTTTTGTCTTTGAATTGAAGCAATAAGGTCTTTAACAACATTACTTTCATCTCTGGCAGGAATAACAATCGCAAAAGATCTTAATTTTTTAGGAGAATAATTTGATAAATTTTGTTTCTTTCTTAAAGAATTAAAGAAATTTAATCAATCAAACGAGTATAAAATAAAGAAGCAAAGCCCAACTGAAAATGTTAGTCAAAAAAATATTTTAGTGATTAAAACTAGATTATCCATAAATCTCTCCATTGTTTTATTTTTTATAAATAATACATTATTTATTTAAATTGGTTAGCTTTATATATACAGAATTAAAAATTACCAAATCAGTTTATTTCTTATTCAAAAAGTAATTTCTAACTATTGGTGCAACTTGCTCACCATATATTTTAATAGCGTTCATTATATCATCGTGAGGCATTGAACCAGTTGGCAAGTGAAGCAAAAAACGATTTAATTGTAATTCTTCAATTATTTTAATAATTTTTTCCGCCACTAGTTCAACATCCCCAACAATCATTGCTCCTTGGTCTGAAATCATGTTATTGTAAGCGTCTCTATCTAGTTCTTTTCAAGATTTTCTGGTTTTAGCAACATTGTCAACTAATTGTTTTGTTGGAAAAAAGTAATCATCTTGTGCTTTTTGTTTGTTTTCATTTACATATCCTCAAAAATGAGCGCCAACTTTTAAATCATCAATTTTATGCCCAAATTGTTGACCAACGGCTCTGTAAAATTCAATTATTCTTTTGAAAGCAAGCGGATTGCCGCCAATAATTGCATAGGTTATTGGCAATCCTTTTTTTGCGATTTCAATTGTAGATTCAATGTTTCCGCCAGTTGCAACTCAAATTGGCATATCTAATGCTCTTGGATATATACCCTTATTGTTAATACTCTGTGTAAATTTGCCTTTTCAATTTAAAATTTTATTTTCCTTAATTTTGATTAGCATTTCAAGTTTTCCCTTGAAAAGTTCATCATAATCATTCAAATCATAACCAAAAAGCGGGAATGATTCTGTAAAAGAACCTCTTCCAACCATTATTTCTGCTCTACCATTTGAAATAGCATCTACGTGAGCAAAATTTTGATACACCCTAACAGGGTCATTTGACGAAAGAACAGTCACTGCGCTTGAAAGTTTGATATTTTTGCTCACCGCAGCCCCTGCTGCAAGTATCATTTCAGGACTCGAAACTGCAAAATCCTCTCTATGGTGCTCACCAACGGCATAAATATCTAAACCAACTTTGTCAGCAAGTTTGATCTCTTCGATCATTTGTTGAATTCTTTGCTGATGAGTAAATGTTTCTTTTGATTTTTCTAAAATGGTTGTTTCTCCGAATGTTGAAATTCCTAATTCTATTTTCACTTTACTCCTTAAATATATATCCAAATTTTACTTATTCAATTGTTTTTTCAATATTATTGATTCAATTATTCGCATTATATAATAAAAATAGCGTATGCTATTCTAAATAGTAAGTTCAAGTGCTTATGTTGCACTTACTATTTAAAATGCACCAAGATTTATTGCTTGGTGCATTTTACTTTAAGAATGAATAGAGCATTGATTTTTTTAAATTTAAAGGGTATATTAAGCGAGTAAAACAAATTATTTATACAAGGCTTTGATTAATAATAAAAAGATGCAATATTTTGCATTAAAAGGTTAGACATTTTTTTAATAAATAAAATCATTTTTATGGAAATAAATATAATGCAAGTAATCCAGAAAATAATAAATAGGTTTAATGGTAAGGTAAATACTAATAGAGGCAATTTATTAAAATGTCCATAAAGAAGTATCACTAAGAAAGAAGCAGCCCATAAAAAACATAAAATAATAATAAAGCATATAAATGAAATGCGATATTTATGCATTAAAGGGTAGATTGCAAAACTAAATGAAAATAAAATTGATAATACTAAAACAAAAATTAAAAGAATACCGGTAACTATTGAAAAGGCAAAATCTGTATATTTAACAAGAAATGGCATCAAATAAAACAATGCGACTAGAATTAATAATGAGCAAATTATTGATAGTTTAATTACATTCATCTTGTTTTGCTTTTGCACAATACTTCTCCATATTTTTACTTAATTCATATAAAAGCAACAGTCTTATATCAATTGATTTTTCTTGTTCGCCTTCTTGAAAATCACTAATCATTTCATTAAGAAGGTGCTTGTTTTCATTATTTAATTTTTCATAAAACTTATGTAAAAAAATCTCTTTTTCGCTTTGTGTTATAAATGTTCATTGAAATGATTGAACGTTTCTATTACTTGATTTTGAATTTTCAATAAGTCTATTGTAAAATTGACTTCTATTCTTTATATTACTATTTATTTCTTTGCCAATATGCTTAATGAAAATATCTTTTTCAACTGATTCAATAAATAATTTTATAAATTGATAGCCTTCAGCATAGTATTCATTCATTAAACTGATTTCTCTTACAAACAAAATGAACTTGTTTATTTCGTCATTATCAGTAAATTCAAAAACTTGTCTATTTAGGAAAAACTGAACTAAATAATTAGATAAATATAAGAAATTAAATGTATTTTTTAATTTATTAAAATTCCAATATTTACTTTTATTTAATAAAAAACATAAATCAATAAACGTATTTTTTGCCTTTTGGTTAAATAACTCAATAGAATCAATTTTATTTTGCGAAGCTAGATATAAATGCAAAAGTTGGTGTATTTTCATGCCAATCATTAAATGAATATTAGGTATATCAATATTATGTTTTTTTCTAAGAAATCTAGCTGGTATATATTTTC